>JAJZOA010000137.1 GCA_021852225.1 Planctomycetota bacterium | reverse complement strand
GCAAGTTTTATGAACGGGCACTGCACGCCGAAGAACGGGACAATTTATACCAACCCGTAGATGCCAATGGCAATATCGCCTCGCCGCTGCCGGGCTATGACAGTGTGAATCGGTTATTGCAATATCAAAGAGGCACGTTAAACAGCACGGGCGGGTATCAGAATGCAGGTGGGGGCTCGGTGACTGGCCCCATTACCTTGCCGAATACGGATTCCAGCAGGAATTATAATCTGGATGGGCTGGGCAACTGGAAGAACAGCCTCTTTACACCGGTGGGCGGCAGCCAGACCACCGACCAGCGCAGCAACAACCAGTTAAACCAGATCACGCAGCGGACGGTGGGAACGGGGGGCCTGACGGCATTTAAATATGACGGCGTGCCGGGTGCAAGCAATGGGAATCTGGTAGGGGAATCGGATTATGTGTCGCTGGTGCTTGGGGCCAACCCGGCGCTTTATTGGCGACTGGGCGAAAACGGCGGCACGACGGCCGCGGATGCCAGTGGCAATGGCGACACCGGCACCTATAGCTCTGGCGGCATAACCTACGGCCTCGCGGGGGCGTTGCCGAATTACGCCAACACCGCCATTGGCGTCAACAACGGGTCGGTGGTTTCCAGCAAGGTGCTGAATTTTGCGCAGGTGACGGTGGCGGCATGGGTGAAGATCAATGCAGTGCCCAGCGCGAGCCAGCTTGTGGCCGGTTTTGTCAATGGGATCGGCAATTCCATGTGCACCGCCGACCTTTATGTGGATTCGAGCGGACAGATTGGCTGGTATTTATTCGATGGCACCGCCCATTACGTTGTCGGCCCGGCTCTGACGGTTGGCCAATGGTATTATGTGGTGGGAACGGCGGATGGGACGACCAGCCGGCTTTACGTCAATGGCGTGGCGGTTTCCAACGGCGCGGCGGTGGGCAATTCGCAGACGGGATTCACGGTTCCGAACTTTCTGATCAGCGGCGGGAGCGCGTCGTTCGGCGGAAATCTCAATGCGGTAGTGGATGAGGTTGCGGTTTACGACTACGCCCTGAGCGGCGGATTTATCGCGACTCAATACGCGGCGGCAAGCGGCTGGCCGCAGATTAAATGCCGGTATGACGTGTTCAACCGCCTGATTGAGGTCAGTGCCTGGGACGGCACGGTGTTTGCCGCATATTTGTATGATGCGATGAACCGGCGTGTGAGAAAGACGGTTACCAATGGCGGTTCGGCTGGCAATATTCCCAACGGCACGACGGATTATATCTGGCAAGGCTGGCAGACGATGGAGGAACGCAATCCATTCGGCGGGTCAGGCAGCACGGATACGCCTACGAAACAGTACATCTGGGGAACATATATTGACGAATGTGTCCAGTTGAACCTGCTGGTGGCCGCCGGGCCGCAATCCGTGCCTGCCGGGGCGTATTATTTGTTGCAGGATTTGCTGTACCGCGCGGTGGCGCTGACCAATTCCGGCGGCTATGTCGTAGAAGCATATGATACGGACGCCTACGGTAATACGTTAATTTTTATCGAGCCTAGCTCTGACGGCCGCTGGTTCACGGATGATGACACACAGTCCAGCTACGGTGCCAATGAAATCATCTATTGCGGTTACAGACTCGATCCTGAAACACAGCTTTATTACGTCCGCAATCGGACGTATAACCCCGCACTTGGCCGTTGGATTCAGCGTGATCCGATTGGGTATGCCGGCGGAATTAATTTGTATGAGTATGTAGGGGGAAATTCTGAGTCCACGCTAGATTCGTTTGGCCTTCGCAAAATTTCCGTCGGAATCGTAGGGCCTTGGGTTAATGATTTCGCATACATTGTTTTGTATTGGGGCAATACGGATGCCTTCACTAACCATGGTAGCCTGCTTTCTATCTGGCAAAGATTGGAAAAGGACATCGGGAAGCATTATGATCCGTCGGGTAAATGTGGAAATTGTATTTCCGAGATTACGCTTGAGGCGCACGGCCAAACAGACCGTGCAGCGAAATCTGCCAACTACCGTGGACTAACAATCGGGCTCAACCGCGGTATCGGTGCCCCCCGCGGTGCACCGGCGGACGTTCAGAATATAGGTGGGGCAATCCATCTCCAGAACGACCCCTTGGCCAACCTGTCCCTGACTGCAGCTACCGCATCCTTCTTCCGGCTGGTTAAATCTATAGGGTGTAAAGGTGGCCCTAAAGTGGTACTTGAGGCATGCAACGTAGGGGCGGGCCCCGCCGGCCTAAGCTTCCTGAAGGCAATTCATGGAATAACAGGCGCACCTGTATGCGGATATGCAAGTGAAACGACAGCGGGACTGCCATTTACGGGCACGAGGATACAGGTTAAATGAGATTTCACGCATCGGGAAATGGGACAAAATATTATTATGTTTGCTCGGCCGAAATTTATTCTGGATAAATGGTCTCGCCTGGGATATCGCCGCTTGATTGGGCTTTGTGTTGCTCTTGCGTCCGCCTCATTGTCAATATTGATTGCGGTATTTGTCTATCTCCATGCGATGTCGTTTTCTTATGCAGTTGCGCACGGCTATGCGGGCGTAGTTAATCGCTATCTGAAAGAAGACCCGGGACTTCTGAACGGCGATATTGCGGATGCAGAGGGAGTTCCGCCGATATTTTTGGCCGCGGAGAGGGGCCGGCAGGACGTTGTTGAGCTTCTGCTTCTGCGCCACGCTCGCACAACTTTTTCCGGGATGTCCCTCATACGGTGGGCGGCCTGGAATCGGCGGCCACAATTAGTTCGATTCCTGGGCACTCGCGGATTTATTTTAGATGTGTTCGTCGCCGCCGGAATCGGCAACGTCAAATTGCTCCGAGGCATCGCTGCTAGGGATCCCAGAATTCTAAATTCCAAGGATGGCGAAGGCTGGACCCCCCTCTCCTACGCGGCGCATTCCGGAAAAGTCTATACCGTGCGATGGCTCCTCAATCATGGGGCGGACCCGAACGCACCTAACCCAACGCCATCGACACAGACACCCCTGGTTACGGCGGCCCGCGCCAGCAATGCGAAGGCCCGGATTGTACTTGCGCTGCTGAGGCATGGAGCAAAAATCCGAGTGAAAATGGGATTAAATGAGCCGGGGACGGCATTAGAAAGGATCGCGAACAACGGGAGTTTAAATCCGCGCATTGTGGCGGTCTTTAAGGGGATACGTGCATACTTGGCCGGGCGGTCCAAAACCGAGACGCTGGAAATAAAGCGTTGACATCCCGGAGGTGTGAGAAAAGGGAGCGCAGTTAATGGGAAGCCTGCCACCAACGCCTTCCGGCGGGCATTTCCCGGCTGGGTTAATTCTGATATGTTGATCGGGCATAGGCCTCAGGGAGGCAGTAGTGAATCGACCGGACGGGTTGTTGCGTGAAAATCGTCGCCCGTCTTGGTATCCGGTCGCGCGACATTTGCAAGAAGGCGGGTTGGCCGCAACGGCATTTGCCTGATGTGAAGGGGTTGGCCCGGAAAGGCTCCGCTCATGGGATACCCGTCGGCGGGTTGCGGTTGCCGGAAATGCAGCGGCGTTCCTCGGCGACGACCGTGGCGGGGATACCAGCCATTTCACCGGCGCACCGGCGCGCGGTAGTAGCACCTATAGTTGTAAAAATATCATAAAACGGGTAAATTAGAGGGCTTGCCTCTGATTCGGCAGGCGGCCCTGCCGCCCCGAATGCAGACCAGACATGAACGCCCGCGCCGGTCATTGGTGACCTGCGGCCCGGCTTCCAACGCCCAACGTAAGGACGCAACACTATGGTTGAAACCGCAATTAAACGTGATATTTCCGCCGGCAAGGCCCTTTATGAACGCGCGATGAAGGCCGCATCCAACAGCGACGTGCAGGCCGCTCTGGACCTTTTGGAAGAGGCCTACGCCGCAGATCCTGAAAATGAGGAAGTCCTTTTCAAACTGGCTTATTATCTTGATTTGGGCGGGTCCGATGAACGGGCCACCGAACTTTATGAAATTCTGGCCGACAAACAGCCGGCCCGCGAAGGCGTTCTGCTGAACCTTAGCGTGCTGTATGAAGATGCCGGCCGCTACGACGAAGCTGAGGAAACACTTCACCGATTGCTGACCATCAAGCCCAACCATGAAATCGGGCGGCGGTATTACGGCCATGTGGATGGATCCTTCGATATGGTCATTGCTGAAGAATCTGAAAAGCGGTTTGTCCCGCGGAACATGCTGCTGGAACAGCCGATTACCGACTTTGAACTTTCCGTTCGCGCCCGCAACTGCCTGAAGAAAATGAATATTCGCAATCTGGGCGACCTGCTGAAGATTTCCGAACCGGAACTGCTGGCGTACAAGAATTTTGGCGAAACCAGCCTTGATGAAATTAAAGAACTCCTGACGCGCAAGGGTCTTCGCCTGGGTCAGGCCGCGGAAGAAAGCCTGCAGGCACAGCGGCGCGAAGCCATCAAGGCGGTCGCGGCTACTGTTCCGCCGGCGATTCTCAACAAATCTGTGGCGGAACTGGAACTCTCGGTCCGTGCCAGCAAAGCCCTGGAACTGCTGAAAATTCAGACGCTGGGTGATATTGCCGCCCGAACCGAGGCGGAACTGCTGGATGTGAAAAATTTCGGACAGACGAGTCTGGATGAAATAAAGAAAAAACTAGGCGAATTCGGCATGTCGCTGCGCAGCGTAGATTAACTCGCCGGGCCACTATTGCCGAAACTGACTTAAACGATAACAATCTGTTCAGCATGCGGACCAGCCGCATACCCGTGGCGGGCAGGATGTTGCCGCCGCCATGGTCATATCAGCCCGTCGGCGCAGTGGACAGGGGCATAGCACCCATTCGTCCGGCTCGGTTTGAGTTGATTCATACCACGCCTGGCGGAATCAAAACAACACGAGCAATACACCCAAACCACAGTCCTTCAGCATCTTATTTCGGGGAATCCGCGGTGGGGCGCAAAATTCCGCCACTGGATTCGGGTCTTCGCCGCCGGCACCTGAGCAATCGCCTCGGGACGGTCGCGGCAGACTCTTTCCGAATGCGAAAAAAAATGGTATCCTGAAAAATGGAAACGATTCCGTATTTTTCGGACCGGGCGGCGGACGCAAACAAAACAGTAACCCCGGAAAGGTTTATCATGATGCGATCCACCGATGCCAGTGACCCTGTGGGAAAAATGTGGCAGCGTCAGCAGGATGAAGCCGCACACAAAAGCCGACCGGCGGACTCGGCAAATTCCCGTTATGCGGGAATGAATGCGCATGCCGCCGAATGGATTCAGCGATGCGCCGCACTGTGCAAGCCCGACCGTGTGGTATTGCTTTGCGGTTCAGCGGCCGAAAGGTCCCAACTGCTGGAGCAAGGAGTCGCGGAGGGCGTTTTCGTTCGGCTGAACCAGACTTTATTGCCCGGCTGCTATCTGCACCGGTCCAACCCCAACGATGTGGCCCGCACGGAACATAACACCTACATCTGCACGGCGGCGCGCGATATGGCCGGCCCGACCAACAACTGGATGCAGAGTCGCGATGCGTACGAAAAGCTGCGTTTGCTGTTTGACGGCTGCATGAGCGGGCGCACGCTGTATGTGATACCTTTCATCATGGGGCCGATCGGTTCGCCGCTGGCGCGGGTGGGCATTCAACTGACTGACAGCCTGTATGTGGCGGCCAGCATGGGCATTATGACGCGAATGGGTGAAGCGGCGTGGACTATGCTGGGCACAAGCGACGAATTCACGCGATGTCTCCACAGCGTGGGCCAATGCGACCCGGATAAGCGATACATCTGCCATTTTACGCTGGATAATACAATATGGAGTTTCGGTTCCGGCTACGGTGGCAACGCGCTGCTGGGTAAAAAGTGCATGGCGCTTAGAATTGCCAGCTTTCAGGGATTCGCCCATGGCTGGATGGCCGAACACATGCTGATAAGTGGTGTGCAAGTGGGCGACGAAAAGACCTACGTGGCGGCGGCATTTCCCAGCGCGTGCGGGAAAACCAATTTTGCCATGCTGATTCCTCCGGAAAATTACAAACAGGCGGGCTGGCGCGTTTCCACCGTCGGCGATGATATTGCCTGGATGTGGGTGGATGAAGCCACCGGTCGGCTGCGAGCCATTAATCCGGAGGCGGGCTATTTTGGCGTGTTGCCGGGCACGAACCAGACCACCAACCCCAATGCCATGGCGACCATGGCCCGCGATACCATTTACACGAATGTCGCCCTGCTACCGGATGGCGACGTCTGGTGGGAGGGCAAGACACCCGAACCGCCGCCGCACTGTACCGACTGGCTCGGCCAGCCCTGGACGCCGGCAAGCGGGCGCAAGGCCGCCCACCCGAACAGCCGTTTTACCGCACCCATGCGGAACAATCCGGCGCTGGACCCCGCGGCCGATGACCCGGCCGGAGTGGAAATCAGTGCGATCATTTTCGGGGGCCGGCGTTCGAGCGTGATTCCACTGGTGTATCAGGCCTTTAACTGGATGCACGGTGTATATGTGGGCGCAACGCTGGGCAGTGAAACAACCGCCGCCGCCAGCGGGAAGGTGGGCGTGGTGCGGCGAGATCCCATGGCCATGCTTCCATTTATTGGTTACAACATTCGCGATTATTTTCTGCACTGGTTTCGCATGCGCGCCAAAATGAGTGATTGCCCGCGCATTTTTCATGTCAATTGGTTCCGTAAAAATGAGCACGGCGAATTTCTTTGGCCCGGCTTCGGTGAAAACATCCGGATTCTTGAATGGATCATCAACCGCTGCCACGGACGGGCCTACGCGATGGAAACGGTGCTGGGCTGGATGCCGCGCCCCACGGACATCAATCTCAACGGTTTGGCACTCCGTCCAAAGGATATTGAGGCAGCGCAGAAAATTGATGTGGAAGCGTTCAAGGCCGAGATTCTTTCCGAGGAAGAACTTTTTCTGAAGCTGGCCGGGGACTTACCCAAAGAGATTATTTTCATCCGGGAACTGCTGATCAGCCGTTTGTGAACGGGTTTTATATTTCAACGATAATTGGTGAACTGCACGGGAATTTCCGGCGGCCTGGCGCGCAAGTCGGCCATCACGGCCTGCAAGTCATCTTTTTTTGGCGCACTGACGCGGAGCGTGTCGCCCTGAATGGACGGATTCACCTTTAAGCCAAGGTCTTTGATGCGCTTTTGCAGATCCTTGGCGGTCTGGCGGTCGATGCCGCTTTTAAGTTTGATCTTCTGCCGCAGGGTTGAATGCGTCGCGGCCTCAATTTTCTGGCGGTCCAGGCAGCGGGGGTCCACGCCGCGTTTAGTCATTTTTGAAACCAGCACCTGCAGGACCGCTTCAAGCTGGGGTTCGTTATCCGCGGTGATGGCCAGGATTTTTTCCTTTTTGTCCAGATCGCCAATACCCGCGGATGTGCCGCGGAAGTCAAAGCGCGTGGCCATTTCTTTTTTTGCCTGCATCAGGGCATTATCCAATTCCGGAAAATTGATGTCATTGACAATATCAAACGATGGATCGGATGCCATACATATTCCTTTCAAAATCTTCCCTTAGCGGTCGGCGATTGGGCCAATCGGCACACTGCCTTGCGCCTTGCCGCCTACCGGCGGACACCAGGCCAATTTACCAGGCACCAGACCGACCGGACGCAGATCGTCGGCGGCTGCGGAAATAGCGATAAAGCGGACCAATCAGCACGGCCGCCACAAACATCCAGATGATGATCAGCAGCACATTTTTTGCCCATCCCGGATGGTCCGGCACCATGAATTCTCGCCATTGGCGCGAGGAAAGCGCCGCAGTCAGGACAATCGGCAGCAGGTTCATGCGATCACCTTGTTTAACGGATAGCTGATGAGTCCGGTGGCACCGGCGCGTTTCAGCCGTGGCACAAGTTCGCGTTCAAGCTTTTCTTCCACAATCACTTCCACGGCAACCCATGCTCCGTCGGCCAGAGAGGAAATGGTGGGAGATTTTTCCGCCGGCAGAATAGCCAGCACGGCATCCAGCTTTTCACGTGGCGCATTAAGTTTAAGGCCAACCTTTTCACGCGCGTTGATGGCCCCCTGAAGCAGCAGGGCGATATTTTCAATTTTCTCGCGCTTGCGGGCATCTTTCCAGGCGGAATGATTGGCTATCAGGCGGGTGGTGCTGGTAAGAAGCGTATCAATGATGCGCAAATTATTGGCGCGAATGGAAGAACCAGTTTCCGTAATGTCCACAATCGCATCCAGCAAGCGGGCCTTCACCTCGGTGGCCCCCCAACTGAATTCCACTTTGACCGGAATATTGCGCGCCTGAAAATAGTCCCGCGTCACCTGAACGAGTTCGGTGGCAACGACACCGTTTTTAAGTTCCTCCGGCCGGGTGACGGCCGATTCCTGCGGCACGGCCAGAACCCAGCGGGCCGGTTTGCTGGTGGCTTTGGAATAAACCAATTCGGCAACTTCATGCACGTCCGAACCGTTTTCGCGAATCCAGTCCGAGCCGGTCAGGCCGACATCCACCACATTTTCTTCCACATAACGGGACATTTCCTGGGCGCGGAATAGAACGACCTCTATTGCTGGATCGTCAATGGCGGGAAAATAGCTGCGATCGTTGACACTGATGCGCCATCCCGCTTTGGCAAACAGATCAATTGTGGCGGATTCCAGGGAACCTTTGGGAATGCCCAGACGCAGAATATCAGCGGAGGGTTTGAGCATCGTAAACTCCAAATAAAACCAAGACCGGATACAATCCGACCCGTTAGCATATGAACAGATCGCCAGGGATTATTTTTTTGCCTTGGCCTTTCCGGTATCTTTATGTTTCTCGCTGTTATGTTTATCCACATGCCTGTCCCCCGGTTTGTCGGCATGCTTTTGGGAATGTTTTTCGCCATGCTTATCCATATGCTTTTCAGCATGTTTTTCAGCATGTTTTTCGGCGGGCTTGGGGGAATGTTTATCCGAATGTTTATCCGGATGTTTATCACCATGCTTATCGGAGTGCTTTTCCGACGGCTTTTCGGTGTGCTTCTGCGAAGCCGGGCGCGGCGATTCGGGAAGCCTGCGAGCCGCTGTTGGCATGGCGACGGCCGCAGCGACCGGCGCGGCTTGCGCAATGGTCGCAGAGGGCTGCGGCGTGAGCTTGACCGGAGCCGGCCAGACCCGCGGCGTGAACGATTCAAGCTCCTTGCGGGCACCATGGTGAAAATCAGCCATTTCGTCCCCGCGCAGCGACCGTTCCAGCGCCTGTTGCAAATCAAGCACGGTGGTTTCCGGACTCGCAGCATCTTTATTGATCATCCAGAGCAGCAGTTTGGTATCCACCGGAACGGCGTGAACATCAAATGAATCCAGCGCGACAATCGCCTCAACATAGGCATTAATGCCATAAAGCGTCTGCAGATATTTGCGGATTTCCGCCTTTTTCATGTGACGAAGGCATTCAAGGCTCAGCTGATGTTCACGGTCGTATATGGATTGGAGCGTGCGGCGAAGCGCCGCGCAACGTGAATCAGCAAACGGGTACCGACTGCCGATGAGCGCGACCATTTCCATGACCGAGGTCACACGCAGGTCGTTGTAATCCACCATGGCACCGATGAGTTTAGCCGCCGCAGCCTGACCGCGCGCCGGCTCGGTATCGTATTCCATAAACGCTTCAACCAGCCGCTGAAGCGGGTCCGGCGGGATTTTGCCGACGGTCGACGCCGGGGCATGCCGAACCAGCCTGGCGGTGATTTTTTTCAGGGCATCCGGTTTAATTCCGACTTTATTCATGGGAACCTTTCGGTGGAGTTTTTTTATCACTGGCGCGGCCTGACGCCGGCACCGTGATTTGAGTATGTGCAGTCACAGAATTTGCTTGATCTTGCGGTGCGACGGGAATTGTGACCGAAGATTCCGCATCGCGCCCGCCGGCGGCAGGAGAATCCGCAGCGGCCAGGGAGGTTTCAGCCGACGCCCGCATAAGGGCTAATATTTCAGCCTGCTTTTTCAACGAGTTATCGAGATGGAAGGTCAGGCGCGGGGCAAACTTCATGGACAATCCGCGGGTCACATGCGACTGTATTCGCTTCTGGGCGGAATTCAGCCCCTGCTGGACGGTTTGATCCGGGCGGGTTGAAAGCGCGCTGATAAAGACCTTGGCATCGCGATGGTCCGGCGTAATCTGGACGCGCGTGACGGAAAGCAGGCCACCAAGCCGCGGGTCGGACACTTCGCGGACGAGGGCCTCCGCGACGAGTCGCTGAATGCGGGCTTCAATTTTCTGATTTCGCACGGTCATGGTTACGGTTCAAACCCCGCAGCGGGGAAAAAAACTTGTTTCCTGTCAGATAATTTCAATTTGAAAATCAAGCAGTTCCGCCCGGCGTTCCTGTTTCAGATTTTCCACAAGTCTGGCCAGCGCACTTTCCAGAAAGCGGGCGTCGTTGCCGACCATCGCCAGCCCCAGCATGGCATGCTGCGGATGGTCCTGGAAGTCAACCT
>JAJZOA010000166.1 GCA_021852225.1 Planctomycetota bacterium | reverse complement strand
AGCGCAAAGGAAATGGACAGGCGATATTCGTAACTTGGTCATGCAGTCGGGTCCTTTTGCAATCCTGTCTGTTCCAGTACGGCGGAACGTCCATTATGATAACCGGGCGCTTCGCTTCCAAGAACAATTCTATTTTGCCGCCGCCGGAATTTAAACGGCTTTTCAGTGCGGTACATCTCCATCGCTTCGGCAAAACAGTTTATATTTTCGACCGCCGCTGCGAATTTATGCGCCATGACCGTTGGGTTTAGCCACGTCTTTGCGATTTACACCGGAGGTTTCGTGGAAGCGGTCCGGGGCATCAGGGGCCCGCGACCGCTACATTCCTTCAGGCCAGAAGTCCGCCTGCCGGGAATTAACCGCGACTGTCTGGCCGCTACAGTATGAGCGGCTTGTGTCCCGCCACCCCCCCCGGTCCGCCCCCAACTATGCCTGAAAACGGTTCGCATTTTCCGCACAGCCGCGCCACAGAAATTTGGGGCTGCCCCAATAACCGTTCCAGGTGCTATGTGCCCGCCACTGATTGTTAAACCAATGAATTGAGTTCGCCACGAAAAATGCCACCCCTTGCAATGCCCCGCCGTCTGCGAAAATTGACATATACAGTAGCCATGTTTAATCTACATGAGTTGACAGTTCCTCTGCTGCTTTTGGGATACGTTGTTATGCAATGCAAAATCTGTGGCGGAGATTTAATTCTCAAACCCCGCGGCCGGCTCTTGATATCAGGGTTGCTAGTGGCTGCGATTGTCGGATTGGCGCCTTTTTACCCGTGGTGTTGGCTTTTGGCTATCATCCTTCTGCCGACCGGTGTTTACCTGATTACCTGGGCCACACTTGGCCGCGGACGCTGGTGCAGGCATTGTAAATCATTTGGCTCGGTCAGAAGGCAAGACCGGTTCAATTGACGCGTGGCCGTCGGATTCAATCTTTCGGGCTATCGCTATTATGCCGTTGGGCTGATTTTCGCAGCATACGCCAAATTCAGCAGGTCGGACTTTATGGAGAAAACATCGCATGTCGCCATTATTTATCATCTGGCAGGGGCTAGGTTTTCTTGTGGCAGTTATTATTTTTGGGTCTTCCTTATTATTTAATCTGCTGTTCAATGCGCTTTGGGGAGCGGGATATTATGATCACCATAAATGGCCATTCGCCATTTCCCTGCTATGCTCTGCGGCGATTTGCTGGTTTCTGGGTAATATGCTTGCGCGCAGGTCCAATCAGACGGTCATCGACAAACAGACCGGCGAGGAATTTACAATTAATCGCCGGCACCACAGCCTCTTTTTCATTCCGATGCACTGGTGGGGGCCGATTTGCCTGGTCATTGCACTGGCGCTTTTTGCGCGGTCGATCTTTCGCTGAATGTGACGGCCGCCAACTTGTACTCTGCGCGAACAATCGTGGAACGTTTTTCGGATTGTAGAATTGTAGTGTAGGTCTCCAGACCTGCACCTATTTGGCGTGCTGACCTGTCACGATATGTCGGGATAAACCGCAAAAGCCGCAGGTCGTTCCCTGATAACGGTCGCATTGATGAAGGCGTTGCGCATACATGTAAAAATATCGCTTTACATCCAGCGGCGGATTTTGATCAGTGCCTGGAGTATTCTGGCGGTTCGCGGGGTTAGACGCGTGCGGCTGAAGGCGTCGCCAGCCCGTTTGAATATTTCCGACTGCGTGGGATAGGGGTGAATGGTTTTGGCAATGGCTGAAAGGCCCAGTCCCGCGGTCATAGCCAGGGCCAACTCGGATATCATTTCGCCGGCGTGCCGGGCGACGAGTGTGGCCCCAAGGATATGGTCCTTGCCTGCAGCCAGATGTACTTCTAAAAAGCCGTCGGTCTGCCCTTCCAGAATCGCGCGGTCCATTGATTTCATGTCCACCCGAATGGTCTTGAAGCGGATTCCGGCTTTTTTTAGCTGCGACTCGGACCGTCCAACGCCGGCGACTTCCGGATCGGTATAGGTGCAGTGCGGAATTATAAGATTGCTTACCCGGTCGCGTCCAAAGAAAAGGGCATTGCGCAAAACAATACGGGCCATGGCGTCCGCGGCATGGGTAAATTTGAAGGCGGAACAGACATCTCCAGCGGCGTATATCATTTTGTTTTTGGTGCGGAGAAAATCATCCACCAGTACGCCTTGGCGCGACTCCCAGGCCACTCCCGCTGCCTCCAGATTAAGCCCTTGGCAATTGGGTGTGCGCCCTGTGGCCACCAGAATGGTGTCCACGGTGATGCTTGATACACTGCCCGGACCTGAAAAATAAATCACTTTTCGGTTGTCCGCGGTGGGCGCGATTCGCAGAATGGACTGATCGGAAATAATCTCCACGCCATCATTAACCAGTGCAGCTTCCACACGGTCGGCGGCTTGGCGATCTTCGGCGGCCAGAAACAGATGGCCGCCCCCCAGCAGTTGCACTTTTGATCCCAGGCGGGCAAACGCCTGGGAAAGCTCGCAGCCGATGGGGCCGGTTCCGATGACCGCCAGTCGCGGTGGCAGATGTGTCAGGGAAAAGATGGTTTCGTTGGTGAGAAATCCGGTGGCCTCCAGACCCGGTATTTGGGGCACCGCCGCGCGGGCACCGCTGGCGATTACCGCTCGCCTGAATCGCAGACTGCTGGAATTGACTTCGATGGTCTGGCGTCCGGTGAAGCGGCCCGAACCGATGAATACATCCACGCCAAGCGAACGGAATCTGGCGGC
Organism: Planctomycetota bacterium; assembly: GCA_021852225.1. The sequence continues at coordinate 7,831 of JAJZOA010000166.1, read as the reverse complement.
CGAATCATGTTCGCTGATGCCGGATCGCAGACGGCGAAGCCGTTGCATGACGGCGGGAAAATCAGTGATTGGATCGCCGCTTAATTTTACCCCAAATTCCGCGACAGAACGGATATCCGCACAGGCCGCAGCCGAACGGATCAAAGCCTTGGACGGCACGCATCCGACATTCAGGCAGTCGCCACCGAGTAACTCCCGTTCGATCAGCGCCACGCTCGCTCCGAGACCCGCCGCACCGGCGGCCGTCACAAGACCGGCGGTGCCTCCGCCGATGACCACCAGATCGTATTGCGGCCGGGGGTTTGGATTCACCCAATCCGCCGGATGCACATGGGCGGCCAAAGCCTGATTGTATGAATCCAGCGGCTGAAGGGCGGGAAGGTTCAGTGACGGGAAATCGGTCATCGTTGTATTCCAGATGCAGGTTCATTTTGTATGCTGTTCAAATTCCAGTTGTAAGATTTAAATACAATTTGGGGCGGTTTATCCGCGGCAATGTCTGCGGCAAGCTGTTTGTTGTAGCGTGCCGCGAATTTAAGCACGGATCCTGCCGCCTGGGTGAAATCTCCGCCGTACCAGTCGTAAAGTTTCGTCAGATGAACGGTTTTGCCCGATTTGCTGAAACGCAACCAGCGGGCATTGTTGTTGACATATTCCGCCTGACTTTGCAGTTGCACCTCAACCGTGTCGCCTTCGTAAGCCTGCTGGCGAATGGGCGGGCAACCGATGGACGCGCACACAATGGCGAAGTGAATGCGCGGATCGGCAAAATCGGCACGCAGCATAAGCTCAATATTTTCCAGACTGTAGAGCTTTCCGCCAATGTTCCAGCGAACAGCGGCCCAGCGTTTGTCTGATGGAATATCCATGATGGATTTGATGTGCGGATAATAATCCAGAATCAGCCGCAGGGTGCAGGCGTTGTATGCGTTAATCAGCAGGGCCAGCTTTTGATTGCGACCAAGTTGCGCAAAAGGTGCGTTGGCCAGGGAGGCGATATAGGCATTCAGTTTTTGCGGATGCGCAGCCAGGCCAACATAATTGACCCATCCGCCGGGGTGCACGTACGTGGAAACCACTGTGTTAAATTCATGATTGCTGAACACCGGACCGCCCGGTCTGTTGTGGAATTTATTAACGAGTTTCACCGGTGGCGGGCCGAACAGGCCGACTAGTGCGGACCGTTTGATCCAGGTGCAGGCGGCAACGCTTAGCATCAGGACCGCAATTGCCGCCAGTACCGTGGTGCGCTTTGTCCAGCCGGTCGAGACAAGCTGTGTGGGCTGATCTGTTTGCGGCATTTCAGCAACTCCAGATGCATTGACCAACGCGCGTTTGGCCAGACGGGTGATATAAATGGTAACCAGCAGGATGATCGCCAGTCCGACGCAGACCAGCGTCCAATGCAGCCAGCCGACGGACTGCCCTCCGCCGCCCGCGGCCTGACTGGCGGCATAGCCCAGGTAAACATAAAGAAGTGTGCCCGGCAACATACATATCCAGCTTGCCAACACATAAGGTCCAAAGCCGATGCCGGTTAAGCCGAAAAAGTAGTTGCTTAGGTTAAATGGCACCACCGGCGAAAGCCGCAATAACGCAACAATTTTCCAGCCGTTGGTACCAATGGCCGCGTCAATTGCCTTGAATTTCGGATTTTTCCCGGTCGCCCGTTCCACGCCCGCACGGAATGCGAAACGGCCCAGCAAAAAGGCGGCCGACGCGCCAAGTGTGGCCCCGATGGAGACAATCAGTGTACCCCAGAGCGGGCCATACAACACGCCGGCCAGAAGCGTGATGGCCGCGCCGGGAACCAGTAAAACTGTGGCGACGATGTAAATCAGGATGTAGGCACCAATACCGACCAGTCCAAGGTGATTCAGCCAGCCATGCAGATGTGCGATCCCCTGCCCCACAGGCAGGATCCGGGAAATAATAACCAGAGCCGCGATAATGCCCAGCATTGCAAGAACTTGAACGATTTGGGCTACGCCCGATGCTTTTTTCGATGTTGACATTGCCGCATTTCCAAACGAGTTCATTTGTGCGCGGAAACAACACTTTCCTTCCGCACGTCACTCCCGATTAGTCTATGCGGAGGCCCCGGTCTTACAGTTGTTTTGTAAATCAATGCCGGAACCGGCGGCGGAATTTTCCACCAGGCTTCCGCCGCAGGAAGACCCGCAGCCCGCCGTGCAGCCGAAACAGTGATCGCCGGTGGCTATCCGCCGCGCAAGAAATGTGGCGGGGTCAAAATCGCGGATGTGGGGCCGGCCTTGCGCTGGCAGCTTCAGGGCATAATTAAAATCACAATCATAAAGACTTCCATCCCAGCCGACATGCAGTTGATGGCGGCACATCAATGCGTCCAGTGTGTCCGGGTTAAAGGCGTTTTCCAGAAGCACTTGGTATTTCTCCGCATAACCCTGTCTTTGAAGATCGTGCAGGAACCGGCCCAGTGGCAGATTGGTGATGGTATATAGCTTCGTGAACTGAATGCCGAAACGCTTGGACAATTCCCCGCGATAGGCGGTTTCCAGCCGAGCCTGATCCGGCGGGAGCGATGGGCCGCCGGGGTTATAAACCAGGTCCAGCGGCAAATGCGGGTTAATGCCGTAGCCTTTAGCATTAAGCTTCAGAATCACATCAATACTTTCCTGGTAGACATGCTTGCCGCGTTGGCGGTCCACATTGGTTTCCAGATAGCACGGCAATGAAGCGATCAGATGCACGCCATGGGCCGCATAGAATTCCGGCAGATCGGTAAAACCCTCTTCAAGCATAATCGTTAAATTGGTGCGCACCATGACCTCCAGCCCCTGTTGGCGGGCGGCGATAACCAAACGGCGGAATTGTGGATTCATTTCGGGGGCACCGCCGGTGATATCCAGTGTGCGGGCTTTGGCTCGCCGGGCCGCCGCCAGGACCCATTCCATGGTTTCCCAGCTCATTTCTTCGGTGCGTTTGGGGGAAGATTCGACATGGCAGTGGTGACAGGCCAAATTGCACTTCAGACCAATGTTTACCTGTACAGTGCCCAGGCTTTGCCCGGAGAACTCCTGTTGACCGGACGCGGCCAGACGCTGGTCAAAACGGTTTTCCAACGGGGCGTTTAAGATTTGCAGGTTCATCATGAAGTTCCTTGGTGGGCGGCCATATAACAGGTAAGAATGGAATAACAATTGTCTTTCAACAGCACCCGTCGGTGGTACAAGATGCGACGGCCTGGGAGCTGGCCGTGTAGTCGTGCCCCTTGGTCTGCCGGACGTCGCGCAGGCTGATGCCCTTGCAGGCAAAAGGTTTAATTTGGTCTGCCGGGACTTCGGTCACCGGTTCAATGCCGCAAATATCCTGGGCGTAAGGCCCCTGCGGACTGGTCATGATGCGAAACGTTTTATCACATACGGCCATACGTTTGCCGCGCAGCAGAATATGACCATCATCATCCACTACCTGTTTCCACGGGCCGGCATAAATAACCGCCTGATTTTTCTCCAGGCAGGGGCCTTGTTTCCCCTTGTGGGCGGTTACGGTCACACTGCGGAATTCAATGCCTCGCACGGTTCGCCAGGGGGTCGAATCCCGTTTGGCCAGGTGAATTCCAAAAAAGCCGGCGCGTTCAAAAGCTTCCAGAAATTCATCCTCGCGCAAGGCTCCACTGACGCAGCCGGACCACAGATCCGGATCGCCGCGCATATCGGCAGGGACATCTTCGTCGCTTACAATATCGCTTATCGCAACGCGGCCGCCGGTACGCAAAACTCGGAACATTTCCGTAAACATCCGCGCCTTTTCTGTTGGCGCAACCAGATTCAGCACACAGTTGGATACAATTACATCGACAGATTCATCGGCCACCAGTGGCCGCTGGTGGCGCTGCCGCTGCTGGTGCGCTTCAAACCGGTGCAGATCCGTCAAGGTCGCAATTGGATGGGCGGCCAGGAATGTTTCGGTATCCGCCAGATCAAGCCGCAGGTCCTGAATCATCCCTTTGCGAAAATCGACGTTGTCGTAACCGATTTCCTGTGCGACAACAGTTTTGCTGCGGCGAGCGAGTTCCAGCATGTCATCGGTCATGTCCACGCCAATCACACGGCCGGCAGGTCCAACGACCTGGGCCGCGATAAAGCAGATTTTTCCACCGCCGGAGCCAAGATCCAGCACCGTATCACCGTTGCGTAGAAATTGTGAAGGATCGCCGCAGCCATAATCCCGTTCCAGGACTTCCTTGGGAATGACCTTCAGGTATTTCGGATCGTAGACAACCGGGCAGCAGAGGTTTTCCTGTCGCTGCCGCGCCGCATCCGAATAGGTATTGCGGACGGAATCAACCACACTGCTGACGGCATCTGCCATAATGCGCTCCTTTATTGCAATTAATGCGGCAATTCCTGCCGTGCCGTTTCCGGCAAATAGATCAAAGTAATTATAGCCGCAAGAACGCTGGCAATGGCAACCAGCGTAAATGCGGTGCTCAGGCCCGCCCTGGCATTTATAACAGGCAGAAAAAAGGCGCCGGAAGCGGCACCAATTCGGGAAAACGCGGTAGCGCTGCCTTGGCCTCTGGCTCGCAAACGGGTCGGAAAAACCTCGGCGGCGACAATCCATGTTGTGGTGTTGGGGCCGGCATTCACAAACACCTGAATTCCCGCGAACAATGCCAGCAGCAGAAATAGATGGATGCCGGTTCCTTCCATCGCTAAAATGCCAAAAAGAACCGCCATGCCCAGAAAACCAATGATCTGAAGCGGCCTTCGGCCCATGCGGTCAATAGTAAGGTACGCGAAAAAAAAGCCAACAAGCGTAAACAGCGACAATATACAGGTGCTCAATACCACAATGTTTGAGCCACCAACATGAAGTTCCTTAAGCAAAGTGGGCATTAGCAGCCCGATGCCGTAAACCGGCAAATCCATCAGAAACCATGGAAGCAAAGCGGCCAGTGTTAAGCGTCCGATCCCCGGTCGAAACAGGGCACGGAATGGAAGTGCTTCGAGTGTGCGGCAATGTTTCCAGGAATGGGATTCCGGCAGTTTTCGGATTGTAATTACCACAAGTGCCACCAGTGCCGGAACCGCCCCCGATGCGAGCATGTATCGCCAACCGACTACAGGCGGGCAAATGGTTAACAGCAGCCACCCCGTCAGGCCGCACCCCAAGGCGCCAAATCCCCAGCCGCAAAACGCCAAGGTCATATTTCGGCCGCGTGCGCTGGCGGTGCTGACATCGGCCACAAAGGAAGACCCAATGGGATATCCAGCGCCAATGCCAATGCCTATCAGCAGACGCATGACAATCAGTTCGATCGGGTTGGTGACTATACCGGACAAAAGGGCAAAAATTGCGACGGCCGCAGTGTTGATGATCATGGCTGGACGGCGGCCGATTTTGTCGGCCAGATGGCCGAGGGTAACCCCGCCGACGAGCATGCCCATAAAAGTCGCGGCCAGAATCATTCCCAATGCCACCGGTCCAAGATCGAAGCGCGGCTGAAGTTCGATAAGAGCAATGGCGATCATGAAGTTGTTATAGCCTGAAAGGAATAGTCCAAGGAAAGCGATGAAGATAATCGTGCGAACATCGCGTGCGGGAGTTATGTGGGAAGATAAGGAGTTTTCGGTTGTGCCGTGCAGCATTAACTATATCCTTTGAACATAGATTATGTAATTCGACCGCCCGCACTCGCGGCTGGCTGTGCGATTAGTCGCCGACGGGTCGCGAATCTTACAGGGCTGGCCGGATTATAATGGATATCCGGTGTGGGCGGTCTTTTGCGAGGTGTGATCCATCTGCGGGCGCGTGCGGATTCTATGCGTTACCAGCCTTAGCGGATAACGCAATGGAAAAAGCGCATCGGGGGCGGCCGCCCCGTCCGACAAGGCTCAGTTCAAAAATGGCAGCGCTTTTTCTGAAATGAAAAGTGGGTCAACCGGTCTTCCCTTCCCGTTTCATCAAATTTCCGGTTCCAGCCTGTCCGGTATTCTGATCATTAAAGGTAAAATGCGCCAGACGGCAGGGGCCTGCCTAAAATTATTCGGGGTATATGTGTAAGACCTGACTACAGCCTCCGACTAACCATCCAGGCGGGCGCGGCTGGGTAATGCCGAGCCATTCCAGCCCGGAGCGTTGGGTGGTGTGAACAATGAGCTGACGATCATTTCACACTATGCCGAATGCCTTAAGGCGATTGCTCAGGTATCTCCAAAGTCGCAAGGTATGAACGCAAAACAATGCTGATGCGTCAACTGTTCCGGACGACGGTGATTCGGGCAGTCAATGACCGAAGTCAGTCAGGGTAAAATTACCGGAAAGGACGAGTGAACCGGAACAAATGACGTTAATCAATGGATCAAATGGGTTGAAACCGGCCTCAATATGGGGCTGAACGCCCAGGATATGAATATGTATTCGGGTGTTAATGTTAACATCTGGAAAATTGTTGAATCACACTCTTTTTAAGGAACTTGAAATGAAAATCAATAAAAACATTGCGGGTACAACCGCTACGCTTGCCGGCATTGCGGTCGTTGGTATGCTGGCTGGCGCGGCACACGCATCCAGTGGTTCGTTGAGTATTGCCGGAATGCAGGCGACGGCTGGCTTCACAACCATGGCTGCGGGCGCTCATCATTGCAAGGGGTTGAACAAGTGCAAAGGTCAGGGCGGATGCAAAACTGCCACCCATTCCTGCGCGGGTAAGAATTCCTGCAAGGGTAAAGGCGGCTGCAACACGATGATTCCCAAGAATCCGATGACCACCGGTGGCCAGTAACATCAGTCCAAAATCCCTGTTTTTTGAACCGCAATCCTGTTGGGGTTCGGTTGATCTGAAGAATGGTTGTCGCACAGGGGCGCGGGTCGACCAATGGCCCGGCCCCTTTCCGTTTTTTTCTGGAGTCATACATGCCTGCGAATCCGCATAACGGCTTTACTAATTTGGGGGTTGGTATTGGTCTTCGGGTGCCCCATTATCAGCATATCCTTTCAAAAAAGCCGACGGTGGACTGGTTTGAAATTGTTTCAGAAAATTACATGGTTGATGCGGGGCGACCATTGCAGATTCTGGACCAGATAATGGAACAATACCAGGTGGTACAGCATGGCGTGGCAATGTATTTTGGCTCTGCGGATAAACTGAATCGCGAGCACCTGCGTCGGCTTAAGTCACTGGTAAAACGTACAAAAACGCCATTCCTTTCTGACCATTTGTGCTGGGGCAGTGTGGATGGAACTTACAGCCATGATCTGCTGCCGATGCCCTACACCTTTGCCGCCGCGAAGATTACTGCGCAACGCATTCGCCAGGCGCGGGATTTTCTGGAGGTGCCGATATGCGTGGAAAATGTGAGCAGTTATGCCGAATTTCATCAATCCGAAATGACGGAGTGGGAGTTTCTGTCTGAAGTGGTGGACCGGGCGGATTGCGGCATTCTTCTGGATGTGAACAATATTTATGTGTCCTCAAAGAATCATAATTTTAATCCCGTTGATTATCTGAACGGAATTCCCCCTGACCGGGTGGGCCAGATTCATGTTGCTGGCCACTCCAAATTTGAAAAGTATATTCTGGATACCCACGATCATCCCGTACTCGACCCGGTGTGGAAGCTCTATGCCCATGCCATAAATCGTTGCGGGCCGACATCCACATTGCTGGAATGGGATGCCCATATTCCATCGTTTGAAGAGGTGCACCATGAAGCGCTTAAAGCGAACCGTTTTGTCACAAACCAAAAAAAGGAAAAACACCAGATTGTTGGCGGCCAAATCCGGCCATAGCGGCCCTGGGGCCGTCAAACACAAATCGGCCGGCGGCGCCGGGCCGCGACCCTCG
>JAJZOA010000262.1 GCA_021852225.1 Planctomycetota bacterium | reverse complement strand
CGATCTTTAAAAAATATTGAGATAAATGTCACTAAATGCATTATTTGTATAGGGTTATATGCTTTCAAAATAATTTGAAAATATTTTTTTTCGCTGGACACCCCGCCAATTTGGCGGACCGGTTCAGCCACAAAGGTCAAATCGCCGGTTACGCCCCGGCGTTTCGCCTGTCACCGGAAAGTTACCGCTGGCGGTCCGCCTTGTCAGTCTGTTAACTTCTTAGAGTTCGTTTGCACACGTTCCCGCCCGTCACCGTAGTCCGATAACCCGGCTTTTTGCCAACAGTTTTATTAATTTTCACTTGAAATTGCACCGCATGTTGGCCTACCATACACTTTGTGAAAACTTGTACGAAGTTTTGGCGGAAAATTTAATCATGTCCATCCACTCACCACTTAATCAAAAATTTGCCAACTCAGTTGTATCGGGCGGTAAAAGAGCGGTCCATGAATCCAGCCAGCCCGTCACCTTGATGCGGTCGCGGACCGGCGCCGATCTGCTGGCAATCGGCCTGGCCACGAGCAGTGCCATGTGGACGGTCGGTTACTTGTGCAGAATGCCCGGCACTGGTGTGCCCGCCCAGGCTCTTCTGTTAATCATGTTAGCACTTCTTTTCCTTGGTGGTGTGGCCACTACGGCGCGCACAGATCGCAACTTCTGGACCGGTTCTCTTACCGGTCTGATCGCTGGCGGTTTTAACCTTCTGATTCTTGGATCTCTGGGCCACGACCTTACCACCGATCGCCGCATGATCGCTTACGCGGTGGTCTGGGTGCCGGCCGCACTGGCAATATCCGCAGTGTTGGGGTTGCTGGGCGCGGGGGTGGGGCGCTGGCTGAATCCGGGACGCCGGCAGAAAATAGATGGCATCGCCGCACTTTCTGTTACCACCGCGCTGGCCACTCTGGTTCTTGTGATGGCGGGGGGAATGGTAACCGGATTAAACGCGGGCCTGTCCGTGCCGGACTGGCCTGACACTTTTCACTATGGAATGTTTGTATTTCCGTTATCCCATATGACGGGAGGTGTTTATTACGAACACACCCATCGCCTGCTGGCCACACTTGTTGGTCTGGGAACGTTGGTTCAAACCATTTATCTATTTGTCAATGAAAGCCGCAGATGGGTAAAGGGCTTGGCCGCGACGGCGTTGCTGATGGTCGTCGCCCAGGGCCTGCTGGGTGGTTTGCGCGTCACGGGCCACCTGACGCTGGCCCAGGTTCGCAGCCACATGGATCCAAGCACCACACTGGCCATTGTCCATGGTGCCTTCGGCCAGTTGTTTTTCGGGGTGCTTGTTGCCTTGGCGGCCATTTGCTCCTGGCACTGGCGATGTGGACCGCAATCCGTCGCCAAAGCCAGCGCCCGGCTGGATCGCATTCTGGCCTGGTCGCTGGTTGCTCTGCTGACCGTTCAACTGACACTCGGCAGCGTCTTACGCCACATTGGCATGGTGCTGGCGGTGCATATTGTCGTGGCGGTGATTGTACTGCTGCTTTGCCTGTTTGTGGGCGTGCGGGCCTGGGGTATGAATCCAAACTCTCAAATCCTGCAACGCGCTGGTCTGGCCCTGCTTGGGGTGGTCACACTTCAGGTTTTGCTGGGCGTTGCAGCCGTTGCCGCCATCGGCGGCCAAGGTCCTGTTACGCATCCGTCCATGGGGCAGGCCATTGTCACCACCGCACATCAGGTTACCGGCGCGATTCTGTTGGCCACGGCCGTCCTTACCGCCTGCTGGTTCACGCGCCTTCATCGCCCGCTTCCCATGCGAGAACTCGGCCTGTAATTATGGGATTCATTTTTTATCGCCATTCAAATGGAAACCGGACAACAGGCCCGCTGGAAAAATGCACGCCAGGCGGGCCTGCGGGCGTTTGCTCGACAAATGGCAACGGCCACGCGGGCAGCTCATTTTCCCGGCTGCGGCAGCAGCGAAACTGTCCTTCAGATTCATGGCCAGTACACAGCGACTGCTCTCGGTTAAAATTTCGCCATGAACCAAGTCGCTTTTATTTCGCATTCCGATTGCCTGGCCCACGAATCCCGCGCCGACCACCCGGAACAACCCGCGCGGGTAAGAGTGATAGCCGAACGGATCGCCCTCTGCGGCCTGCTGGACCACCTGGATTGCCTTGACGCGCCTTTGGCCCTCGAGAGTCAGCTTGTTGCGGCTCATACCCCGGGCTACCTAAATTCTCTGCAGACTGCCCACAATCAATTGATTGCGGCTCAATCCTCCGGGCCGATATATCTGGATCCCGATACAATGCTGGGGCCGCATACACTTGCGGCCGCGCGACGGGCCGCCGGTGCGGCGGCATTGGCCGCTGATCTGGTATTAGCCGGCACGTATATCCGCGCCTTCTGCAATGTGCGCCCGCCAGGGCATCACGCGCATCGCGACCGTGCTGGTGGCTTTTGTTTTCTTAACAACGTCGCCATAGGCATATACGCTGCGCTGGCGCGCGGCGTGACGCGAATTGCCCTGATTGATTTTGATGTTCACCACGGCGACGGCAGCGAACAGATTTTTGCCAACGACCCCCGCGTGCTTATGCTATCGACCTTTGCATTGGACCTGTTTCCCCATACGGGGCTTACACCGCTTGGTTCCAATATGATCAATGTTGGCCTGCCACCCGGAGCCGATGGAACCGCTTTGCGCCGCGTCGTGGAAACGCGCTGGTTGCCCGCGATTGAAAAATTCCGTCCGGAACTTCTGATTGTCTCCGCGGGGTTTGATGCCCATTTTCAGGATGCCCTTGGCAACATGCGATGGACTGATGACGACTATGCATGGCTTGCCGGTCAGATTGTGGCCATCGCCAATCGCCACTGCGGCGGACGCATCGTTTCCATTCTGGAAGGGGGGTACAATTTGGCCGCGCTGGCCCGCTGCGCGGAACTGCATATCCGTGGTCTTATGGACATGATATGAAAGCAACGGCCCGGCGTTTTGTGTCCGTCTTGTTTTTGATGCCACTTGGGTGTCGCATACAACTGGTTTACGGCCGGGGTACCACGGGCATTGTGGCCGCTGGCTTATGCACGCTTCTAACCGGGCTGCCCGCCGCAATGGCCACGTCCCTGGCGATAATGCCTCCCGTGCAGTCAGAAAAATAACTCTGACCCGCAATCGCCTGATGGTTCACCATGCTCTGCAGTGGTCGCCCATCGGCTTTCACAACTTTCCATCGTCCTTGCTTTTCCACCAGATAAATTCGATACAGGAACGGAACCCGCATATTTGGAAACGTCTGAGTTTCCCGCAGAACCAGCATCCATTCCACTGGAAAGCGCAAACTGTGCGTGGTGCGTACATCCCATCGCAAAATCTGAACCGTGACCCGGCTGGTGGTGCCGTTGGCGGCGGTTCTCATATCGTGCATTCGCATCGTCGCTGCAAGCCGCAGGATAAATCGCTTAAACGCGGCGGTTCGGGCTGGCTCAACCGCTCCAGGGCGCGACCATTGCGTGCGCTGGTCCGCTACGCCCGCCGGTGCCGACCTATGGCCCGGCCCGCCAATAATGTCCGCGGCAGTCAAATGAAAGGCCAGCATCAGCAGGCATCCCGCCAGTACGCCCAGCAGCCCCGCGACTGCCACCACAAGTGGTCCAAACGCCAATGAGCCGCGCGGCGAAATTTCCAGTTGGTTCTGCTTTACCAGAGAGCCATGACACTGCGCACAAACCACCGAGCCTTGCCACAGATAGGGAGCCTGGGTATCCGGAATAACGCGGGTGCAATGGGTACATGTTTCCATGAATCGGTTCCTGTCCTAGGCTGCCCGGATTTCCAGCCGGTAGACCGACCGTGTTCATTCGCCCTATCGCAACCGTACATAAAAGACGTTGCACGACGAATGCGGGGCAATTGTCACGGTAAATCGCGCGGTGGTGGCCCCCCCAATGCTTACCTGAAGGGTATTGCGGCCTGACGGCAACGCGGTGGGAATCACATAAACCGCGCGCGGCAGCATTTCCCAATAGCGCACATCCGCATGAGATGAACCCGCCAGCGCCGCGCCCAGCGCTGCCACGCCCAGACCGGCCAGAGCTGTGCCGGCACTGTCCTGATCCACGCCATTGTTGGCCACCAGCAGGCCGCCTGCGATTAAGCCCGTGCCCACCACAGCCTTGGCTTCCCGAATGGTATCCATGGTAAGCCAACGTTTGTCCTGGGCCAGTGCCAGCGTGTCAACCATATTGGATTGCGCTATTCCAGGAATCGGATGACCATTTTTCCAAGCCTCGGCCATTGGCAGCGGGCCAGCCTGATACGGTGTGGGTGTAAAAACTGTCTGTTCGCCGTACCAGCCGCGATTGCGCCTTTGCGGCCCGTAGCCGTAGTCAACAAATATGAGTGTGTTGGTGGCGGGCCGATAAAGCTTTTGCACAACACTGGAAATGGCTGGGTCAAGCTGCTGCGCATGCTGGAATGCCGCAGCGGCCAGTTGCGGTCGGTCGGTTTTCAAATAGCAAAGCCCCAGGCCGAAATAGCCCAATACAAAATTGGAATCTACGCGGTTAAGGTTGCCGGAATTGCTGGCGGAATTTTTAGAATAGGCCCGCAGCCGAAACAGACTGTTCTGAAACGCCGCCCGCGCATTTTCATAGTCCTGTTGCATGAGAAACGTCAGCCCAAGGTAATAGTGCGCCATCGCGCGTTCAAAAGGCTGGCCTTTCCAGACTTTTACCCCGTCATACAGCACCACCGCGCCAATCACCCGGCTTCCGGTGTTGGTGTTCACGCTGTTCATCACGTTGTACGCTTTTAGAAAGGCGTGTTCGGCCTGCATGATATTGCCCGCAGCTAGTGCCGCCGAGCCATATCGACAGTTATTCAACACATAATTGCGGTTCGGCTTTTTTATAAGTGGCGCAAGTTCCTGTTGACTTTGGGCATACTCGCCCGCGTAGTAAAAGCTTACCGCCTGAGCGACGCGCTGCGAATTTCCTGAACAGGCCGGGAGGGCCGCCAGGAAACTTATTGCCATCAGAGCCACGCAGAATCGCCCGGCGGCCCGGCGGAATTTCGTCAGCCTCTCGCCGGCTGTAACTGCGAGCTTGCCTTGGTATTGCCGCCCTGCGAATGTATTGGACTTATGTTGCACGCCTGTTGTCACAATCGCTACTTTCCAGTCTTCAAGTTTCCCCGCGCCAAGGTTCAAGGTGACCGAGTCGCTTTATTCAAACCCTGTTCTATTTTACGCGGTATTGGCTGCACGGTTGCAGAATAACAACATTATTCCAGAAATCCGAATAATTCGGCTCGGGTGCCACGGGTGCCATAATTGTGTAAACCCTCGGTTGCGGGTGGGATGAACGTATGGCCCATTACCGCCAAACAGCACGGTCAAAAATTATCTGTTGAATAGTCAGCGCGGTCAAATACCATAAGGTTATTTCCATGCCTAAGGAGGTCAGCTCAAAGAATAATTCGAAAATTGAAACGCGTTTTGGAATTTATCTTCCCGGCCGATGTACCGCAGCCTATCCTTGGCACCTCCTGACGGACTTTCACTCCTACGCCTTTTCGTGGCGCGGATCGCAGGCGTGAATCAGCAGCGCCCGCGGTTTGGATAGGTAGCAAAAGGGAAACGCCGAACTATGCGGCTTCAATGTGGTATTTCGGGGAAATATTCACGACCTGCCGATTTTATCCCGGCGGGACGACGACGGGGATAACCCCCGTGGCTGGCATCATCAGGAGGCGTGCGGGACGATCTCGTGCCGCGGATAATCGGTAGACCGGGGCTGCCGGGTGGACCGGGCCAAGGTTGCGACCCTGCTCCTTTCGGCTATTTGTTTACCGGGCCTGCTTGCGGCTGGTTTTGCGGATATAATAAACGGCTATGTTGGCGGCTGATTGGAGTTTCCTAAAAGTATGAATTGGCAGCAACCGATTCCCAAAAGATATCTGCAGATGCCGGAGGATAAGATTCGCGCGGCCGTGCTGGCCCACAAGGCTACTTTCGGCCCGGATCTGGTTATTCTGGGGCATCATTATCAGCAGGACGAAGTGATTCAATTTGCGGATTTCACCGGCGATTCATTTCAGTTGTCGCGGGAGGCAGCGAAACTTAATGCGGCCCGCTTTGTGGTTTTCTGCGGCGTGCATTTTATGGCTGAATCCGCGGACGTGCTGACCGCGGACCATCAGAAGGTGATTCTGCCCGATATGGGCGCTGGTTGTTCCATGGCGGATATGGCCCGCGCCGACGATGTGCAGGATGCTTGGGATACGATTGTGCGCAGCTGCGGTGATATGCCCGGCTTCCGTCTGGTTCCGATTACGTATATGAACTCAAGCGCTGCGGTGAAAAGCTTTGTAGGACATAATGGCGGCGCGGTCTGTACCAGCAGCAATTGCCAACAGATTATTTCATGGGCATTAAACGGGCAAAAGCCGGGTGACGCACCTGCGACCAAGATTATCTTTTTTCCAGATCAACACCTGGGCCGGAACACCGCTTACGGAATGGGTTTTCCACTGGACTCGATGGTGGTATGGGACTACCGCAACAGCGGTGGCCTGACGGACGAACAGCTTCGTGCTGCAACTTTTATCCTGTGGAAAGGGCATTGCAGCGTGCATCAGTTGTTTCGGCCGGAACATGTCGACCAGGTAAAATCCCGATTGCCCGGTGTAAAAGTGCTGGTACACCCGGAATGCAACTGGGAAGTGGTTCAGAAGGCCGACATGGTTGGCTCAACCGATTTTATCAGTAAACAAATTCGCGCTGCGGCGCCGGGCAGCAAATGGGCGGTGGGCACCGAGGTGCATATGGTGAATCGGCTGGCCAAAGAGCATCCAGAACAGACGATTACCATTCTTTCGGACTGCCAATGCCTGTGTACCACCATGTACCGGATCGACCCGCCACACCTGTTGTGGGTGCTGGACAACCTGGCGGAAGGAAAGATTGTAAATCAGATTCAGGTCAATGAAGTGGATGCCTATTGGTCACGCGTGAGTTTGCAGCGCATGCTGGACATAACCGCGGGAAAGCCATTAACGCCGCCACCGCAACCAGAGCCACCGCCAGCGGAACGGCATTCATCCCCTTTACCGGTACTGGCGAACATGGACATAAAACCATGACAAAATTGGGGCATCCTTGCTTGTTTAGAATTAAACTTTGACCGGAAAATTGCGGCAGCTAATTTTGGAGATAACGCTTATGTTTAGAAAATCTGTTTCGTGCCTCTTGCTTATGGCCTCTGCCACCGTGCTTGGATGGAGCGTACCGGTCTTGGCCGCGTCACGTTCAGATGAATTTCTGCAAGGCTATGCCGCGGCGGAATTAAAGCTGCAGTTTCACATATCGCACGCAAAGGTGCGAACGCATCACGGTAAAATTCATGTCACGCTGCCGGCTGGAACCAGTCAATCCCGTCGTCGGGCCGTGGAAAAAGCCATGATTGCAATTCCTTGTGCGTTGGATGCCAGTGTGGTCGTGGCAAGTTCGCCTGGGTCATCTCGGTCGGCATTATCAGATTCGACCGCTCCTGCACCGGATGGCGCCGCGGGACGAACCGCCGTACCGGCGGCAGGCGGGCTTACCGGAGCGGCCGGAGCTTTGGGTTTTGGGCCGCCCATGCCCATTCCGCGATGGCTTCAACCTTATGCCGCCAATCCGGCCACGTTTCACGGCAGCATGTACCGGCTGCCCAACGGTTTTTTCCCGCGGGGCAATCTGTTTTCTCCACTGATGGCCGATCCCAAATGGCCCGGCTTTGCCGCATCCTACAGCCATTATTCCCCCTATCATCCCAACGGGTTAAAGGATGTGATTCCTGTCAGCCTGGGCGATACGCTGCCATTTTATCGCAACAATATGGGAGATGGCTGGCAATGGGAAACGGGCATGCAGGCGGATGCCTATGCCTATTTTAATGTCGACACACAGGCCAAAGCGCTGCAGAACACTGATTTCTTTGTGGGCGGCTACGGAGCCTTCCGCCACAATAATCTTTCGTTTATCGTCCGGTATTTTCATCAAAGCTCACATTTGGGAGATGAATTTCTTCTCGATAATCCGGCCTACTACAATGGACTGCGGCAGAAAATCAGTTACGAGCAATTAAATGGCATTGTATCGATTGATTTGCTGAAGCGGACCTTTCGCCTTTATGCGGGAGCCGGTTATCTGACCGATATTGAACCTTCCACGCTTGGCCGTTGGATTTTTCAATATGGTGCGCAATATCATGGTCCGACACTCTGGCACACCACAAACACCGTCTGGTCGCCGGTGGCGGGGGTTGATTTAAAAAACTGGAGCCAGAATAACTACGACACTGACATTTCCGCCAGGGCTGGCCTGCAAGTGACCAATGGCCACGCCGACAGTCCGCGGTTTCAGTTTCTGCTGGAATTTTATCGGGGGCATTCCTATTACGGCCAGTTTTTTGTAAACGAAATCCAATATGTCGGCTTTGGCGTGCATTTGTATTATTAATGCCCAGCGGGTGTGGCCAAGCGAACGGCCTTTTCCGGCGTGGCACGAACCGAACGCAGGTGCAAATCGGTCAGCCAGATTGCCAGCAGGGCGACGGCCAGGAGCAGACCAAAACCGATCAGGCGCGCCATATAACCGGCCTTCGGTGGCGAAACGGCCGAGATGGTAGATGACCGCAATGCCGGAAAATTGCAATTCACTGGGCGCATGGCCACAAGTGTAACGCGGGTCGACGAAATGTACAGATTTTGTGCGCAAAAAGACCGGTTTACTTTTGCGCGTTAACTTGCGACAATCTTCCTTCCGTATGCCTTAAACGGCGGACCGTTCCGAACCGTTGGCAATGCGGCGGAGCGGGAATCGCAATATGCCGGAAAATCGGCGATTGACAGGTGAGGATATTTATGTCACATCCATCTTCCGAAAAGTCGTCCCCAACCCAGGACGCGGCCGCGGCTATTCTCAGGCCGGCAACACCTCCCCCGGCGAGTGGCGGCCAGCATGTCCTCGCTGCCGCCGCGGCGATATCGGCCGGTCCGGCGACTGGCCGGCGGCGGCAATTTATTTCATTTGCTTTTTACAAACTGACCGCCGATGCCCGGCGGCTGCCCCCCGAAAAACTTGCCGGCATGATGCAGGGCCTGGTGGACCTGGTTCGCGGCAATGACCCGCAGAAAATGTTCCTGCTGGTTTACAGTTGCGTCGGCACCCGCGGTGATGTGGATATCATGTTCTGGAAAATCAGCTTTGAACTTGAAGAATTGCAGCGTTTCGCCGCCCAGATGAACCGGCTGGAACTGTCTGGGTATTTATCCACGCCTTTCAGCTATCTTGCGCAAAGCAAACGCAGCACCTATGTGGACAAAATTGAGCCATCGCACGACAACGCTCGCTCACTGATCGTACCCGGTAAAAAGAAATATATGTTTGTGTACCCATTTGTAAAAACACGCGAATGGTATCTGCTTAGCAAACAGGCCAGGCAGGGGATTATGGATGAGCATATTGAAGTCGGCAACCGGTATCCATCCGTTAAACTCAACACAACCTACAGTTTTGGCTTTGATGACCAGGAATTTGTTGTGGCTTTTGAAACCGACAAGCCCGATGATTTTCTGGACCTGGTCCAGGAACTGCGGGAAACCGAGGGCAGTCGCTTTACACTCCGGGATACCCCCATTTTCACCTGTGTGCAGACGCCGATTGAGGAACTCGTGCGCCAACTCGCGAATGTCTGAACGGGTGATGAGCCGCAATTATTTGATTCAAATGAAATTGGAGTTAATTCCATGGAATATCGGATTCTGGGCAAAACCGGCCTGAAAATTTCAGTGCTAGGGTATGGAGCTTCATCGCTGGGGGCGGTGTTTCGTGATATTAACGAAGAAGACGCCCTTCAAAGTGTCCGCGTTTCACTGGATATGGGTGTGAATTTTATCGATGTGTCCCCGTTTTACGGACTTACCCGCGCTGAATCCATGCTGGGCAAAGCGCTTAAGGGAATCCCCCGTGACCGCTATCTGATGGCCACTAAAGTCGGGCGGTATGGTCAGACCGAATTTGATTTTTCAGCCAAACGCGTTATCGCCAGTGTGGATGAAAGCCTCAGCCGTATGGGCCTGGACCACGTGGACCTGATTCAATGCCACGACATTGAATTTGGTGATCTGGATCAGGTTATAAACGAAACGATTCCCGCCTTGCGCAAAGTGTGTCAGGCAGGCAAAGCGCGGTTTGTGGGCGTAACCGGATTCCCCCTTAAGGCACTCCAATATGTCTCGGATCGTACGCCAATTGATTCGATTCTTTCCTATTGCCATTACAGCCTGAACAACACACTTTTGCAAAATGCGATTCCCGCCTTTAAGGCCTGCGGCGTGGGCGTGATCAGCGCGTCGCCGCTGTCCATGGGGCTGCTGTCCAATCGCGGAGCGCCGGCATGGCACCCGGCCTCGGCGGACGTTCGGGATGCATGTGCCAGGGCGGCCGCCCATTGCCGTTCCAGAGGGGCGGATATTGCCCGGCTGGCGGTGCAAATGGCCATTATGAATCCGGATATTGCCTGCACGGTGGTCGGGTCCGCCAGCAGTGCCAACATGCGGGAAAATATCAAATGGGTACACAAA
>JAJZOA010000296.1 GCA_021852225.1 Planctomycetota bacterium | reverse complement strand
ATCCTTATGTCAGGTTAAATTGTTTGGGAGGATCGCCGCCACGCATGAATGGCTTGGGCCAGGACATTCCGGGCGGTCCTTTATTTACCTGCATCCTTTCTCACCCGTCGGTATCGGGGCGGTGCATTCGGTAGCATTATCATGCATCCGGTGAACAAAGATGCCGCGGGAGTGTTGATTCAGGCGCATTAATCATATTGATCGGCGCGTGGCACCCCTGTGCCTTCCCGCTTTTGGCCGATTAACCAAAATTCAGTCACTTGAAATAAATGAATGCAACGCCAAGTCGTCCTGGCCGCCGCAGCGCGTTACGCGTAGCGCTCAAGCCGCGAACTGTGTTCCCCGACGAATCTGTTCGCAGGCCGCATCCTATCCAATTCCTTACATGCACTCGTGACACCGGCCGATTACGCCGTATAATCCCAACCCATGGCACACCTGCGTGGCTGCATCGCCGCGGAAAGGAAATGGGCCGGAACTGACAGTATGGCGGAGCATTCGACCATGGCAACCCTGGAGGAAACCCAGCCGCATCAATCCAATGTGATCGGCTATTGGGTTGCCGCCGCCTTGGTCCTGCTTGGAGCGGCATTGCTGGCCGGGCTGCTTCAGCGGAGCGTATTAAGTCATGTTCACGTTCCGGTGCGGGCGTGGCAACTTCCACTGGACGCCGTGGAATCCCTGAGCCGAATGATCGTGGCATATATCGTTTCCCTCCTTTTTTCTTTAAGCGTCGGAATTTACGCCGCACGCAACCGCAAAGCCGAACGAATTATTCTGCCCGTGCTGGATATTCTTCAATCCATTCCTATTGTCAGTTTCTTTCCCGCCGCACTTGCGGTCGCGGCGGCGGTTTTTGGTGGCGGACGGCTGGGAATGGAATTCAGCGCTATCGTGCTGATTTTCACCGGAATGGCTTGGAATATGGCATTTTCCGTTTATGAAAGTCTGCGCATGATGCCGCCGCAAACGGTGGAAGCGGCCGAGAGCTTCGGTATTCGCGGCTCGCAAAGGTTCTTTGCCATCACACTGCCAGTCTGCATTCCAGGATTGTTATACAACAGCATCGTCAGTTGGGCCGCGGGCTGGTTCGCCCTGACGGCATGTGAAATTCTGACGGTTGGAAATCAAAATATCACGCTGCCAGGGCTGGGTAGTTTTCTGGGACAGGCGGTTGATTCGCGCCATCCGATTTTATACAACTGCATGGGGGCCGGCACACTGATGCTGATTGTGCTGTTGATGGAATTTTTTATATGGAGACCGCTAGGGGTCTGGGCGGAACGTTTTAAATATGAAATGTCAGTCTCCACGCTTTCGCGCGATCATCGGGGAATTCTGGGCTGGTATCAAAAGGGGCGGGTACCGCGACTGGCCATGGACTATATCGTCCATCCCATGAATCGGGCGACCAGCCGATTTCTGCGCCGCCTTCATGGCACAGCCAGCGGCATTACATTGCCACGCATTGAAGTGGTGCGGCCAGTGGTCCGTCTGTGGAACGCCAGCCAGCGCCTGGTCGGCTGGCTGACAATAGTCGTACTGGTTCTGGGCGGCGGGTTTTATTCATGGCATGTTATCGCTGCTGGCGTGTCGCCCCTGGCCAGACTCATTCCCGAGGCCATCGCGCGGTCATATCTTCGGATTCTTTTGGCGTATCTGCTATCCCTCGCGTGGATCATTCCGACCGTTCTCTGGGCGCGCAGACGTCCGCGGGCACTTCGCGCTCTTTCATCGGTATCCCAATCGCTGGCCAGTATGCCGCCGATTGCACTGCTGTTTATTGTGGTGAGCGTATTTGTGCGGCACATGAATCTTGGCCCGCGATGGGGTGTGGAACTTGCCTGTCTGTTTTTGCTGATGAACGGCGTGCAATGGTATGTTCTCTACAATATGCTCGGCGGAATCAGCAGAATCCCCGGCGACCTGATTGAAGCGACCGACGCCATGGGTCTTCCTCGTATGATGAAATGGAAAAAACTGATTCTTCCGGCGATTCTTCCGTCCCTTTTCACTGGAACCATTACCGCCTTTGGCGGAGGCTGGAACACGCTTATTTTCAGCGAATCCATCAGTTACGCCAGTCGCTATTACCATGTACTGGGCATCGGCTGGCTGCTGGATGTCGCATCGGTCGGAAGCAATCCTCCCATTGCCTCCGGCACGCCACTTCCCAAAGGAGAAAGCGGATCTCTTTTGCTTCTGGGCGTGGCCAGTCTTATCCTGCTTATTGTGGCTTTAAACCGGCTTTTATGGAAACGGCTGCAGGCCTGGGCGGTCGACCGTTTCCGGCTTGATTATTAATGCGGCCGGCTGCCGCTGAAAATGTTAAAATGTATCTCGGACCTGAATTCAAGGTAATACATGCTTTTAAGACTTGAAGATATCAGCAAGATTTATCAGAGCGACGGACCGCCGGCAACGATCCTCACGGATATGAATCTGAGTGTTGACGCCGGACAGTTTGTCTGCCTGGTAGGCCCTTCCGGCTGTGGCAAATCCACCACGCTGCGGCTTATTAACGGTCTCCTGCCGCCGACCAGGGGACGGGTCTATTTTAAAGATAAGCCGCTGATGGGCATCAATCTGGAATGCGCTCTGGTATTTCAGAATTTTGCGCTGCTGCCATGGCTTACCGTAACCCAGAATGTCCTGCTGGCGCTGGAAGCTCGCGGAATGCCATTGTCGGACGCAAAAAAGCGCGCGGCATATTATATTGATAAAGTCGGGCTGGACGGATTTGAAGCCGCTTATCCGCGAGAACTGTCCGGAGGCATGAAGCAGCGGGTGGGCATTGCACGTGCACTAAGTGTGGAGCCGGAGCTTCTGCTAATGGATGAACCCTTCAGCGCCCTGGACCCCCTTACCAGCATTAACCTGCGCGAGGAACTCCTCGATATCTGGGCTGACCCCAATCTGGCGGTCAGCACCGTGATTATGGTCACGCACAATATTGAAGAAGCGGTTGAACTCGCTGACCGTGTGGTACTCATTGGCGGCCGTCCCGGACGGATTGTGGCTGATATTGACATTGCTATAACCCGGCCAAGGCATAAGAATTCAGAGCAATTCAGCCGCTATGTGGATTCCATTTTCAGTCTGATGGCCGAGATTTAATCTGGCCCTAAGGAGCTTATACCATGAGCGATAACACCAACGACCCGTCACAGTTTGCCGAACAGCCGCAAAAGCATGAATTGCCTGTTGTGCCGGTCCCCCCCACCGGTCTAAGCAAAGTGCTGGGACTGCTTGAAATGCTGGATGACCACGGCGGCAAGGAGGATATTTATAAGCTGGCACGCGAACTGCGGGACAGCTTCGGGGAACTGCTGCTGATTATCAAAGCGGCGGAAGTGCTGGGTTTTGTGGACACACCGGGCGGTGATCTGGTCATGCTGCCGCTTGGGAAACAGATGATCGAAGTGCCGGTAAACGAAAAGAAAAAACTTATTGCGGGTCAGGTGCGAAATTTGCCGCTGTTTGTCCATTTTCAGAACTTTCTTGCCCAGCGAGAAAACAAGGGTGCCACGCGCCAGGAAATTATGGAGGAAATTCAGCGCATACTTCCCACCGAACGCGCCAAACCGCAGTACGATGCCGTTTTAAACTGGGGCCGCTATGCCGAAATTTTTTCCTATAACCGCGACCAGGACCTGTTTGAACTTGTCGCGCCGGCGGATCAATCTAAACCAGGCTGATCAACAGCCTTTCTCCAACGCGCCGCCGCGCTGCGATATGGCCGCGATCCAAGACCTTAACCCGGCGCGCATGAAAGCGGATCGGCGCATGCGCTGCCGATGAACGCCATGGAATGTGATGCAAGTATGAGCGGATTCAGGACGCTGCTGGGGCTTCGCCTGCCGGAGCTGTAACCGCCGGGGTATCCGAAGGAACGATTGGAGCGCCTTCCTTCAGCCGGGTAGCCTTGCCGGTCAGATCGCGCAAATAGTAAAGCTTGGCGCGACGGACTTTGCTGCTGCGGCGAATTTCCAGCTTTTCGATTTTTGGGGAATGGGTTGGGAAGATACGCTCGACGCCTTCATTGTTCACAATGCGGCGCACCGTAAAACTGGAATTAATACCCGCCCCCTTGCGGGAAATAATGGTGCCGGAAAACACCTGCACACGTTCTTTGTCGCCCTCCACGATTTTGCAGTGTACATCCACCAGATCGCCAATATCAAACGCGATCGGGGTTGCCCGCAAATGCTTGGATTCTACATGACTGATGAGGCTGTTACGCATGATTCACTCCGACACAAAGGTAAAAAACCGTATCTGTTTCGCGGCATCCATCGGCCGCATTTCTGTTTCCCTGCCCCCGGTACATTCTCGCCAGCGATCACTCACGGATTCGCAGCCGGGTCCGTCATCGGCTGGTCAATCAGGGGCGCTGCCAGGTCTGGTCGCCGCTGCCGCGTGATCTTCCGCGACTCTTCCGCCCGCCAGGCGGCGATGGCCGCATGGTCACCGGACAGCAGTACGTCCGGTACCTCCAGGCCGCCGAACTGTCGCGGCCGAGTGTAATGCGGATATTCCAGTCCGCCCGAAATCAGCGGATCATCCGCCGCAAACGATTCACCGCAGTGGCTTTGGCTGTCTCCAAGTACGCCTGGAATCAAGCGAACAATTGAATCCAGCAGAACCATGGCCGGCAATTCGCCGCCGGAAAGAACATAATCGCCGATGCTCACCTCCATAGGTGAAAGCAATTGGCTGATCCGTTCGTCAAAGCCCTCATAGTGACCCGAAATTAATTCCAGCCGTGGCTTTTGCGCCAGCTCGCCAGCCAGATTCTGGGTCAGGCGTCTGCCCCGCGGGCAGAGCATAATTCGAGTCACCGGACGGGTATCCATTGCCTCAACCGCAGTTGCGGCATCCACCACCGGTTGGCACATCATCACCATCCCCGGTCCCCCGCCAAAGGGGCGCTCATCCACTTTGCGATGAGGATCAGTGCTGTAATCCCGTATCTGATGAAGGTGATAAGTCACCTTGTTTTTTTCCGCCGCCCGTTTAAGAATGCTCGCCCCAAGCACCGGGCCGAACATTTCAGGAAAAAGCGTTAAAATATCAATCCGCATGGTCGCCGCCTGTGCCGACAAATTGCGTCTGCCGGACCTGCAAAGCCGGGTCCTGCGTTTACCGGAGGCCTTGGACCGACCGGAATAAATGCGGACCAACAGGCTCAAAGGGAAATGCACTTACCCGCGCCGTGCGCGGCTCAGGCACCCACGGGCGGCTTTGGCGCGGCCGAATCAATGGCCGTCTTAAGCAGACTCGCCACTGTGGGGCTGGGCTGTGCGCCCTTGCCAATCCAATGCTGAACGCGGGCCTTGTTCACCACAACGCGCCGGGTCAGATCGGTGGTAATCGGGTCATAAAAACCCAATTCCTCAATCACCTTGCCATCACGCGGGGAACGGCTGTCCACCGCATTAATACGCCAAAAGGCGCGGTTCTTGCGACCAAAACGTTTCAATCGAATCTTTACTGCCACGCGAACCCTCGGTGTTGCAAAAAGAAAATAACGGCACAAATCATCCGTTTCCCCGCCCAAACGGGAATCCACGCGACGTGTTGCCGCCGCGTTTAAACAGGATGCCGGCGCACAAGCCGGATGCCAAGCCCTGTATCGTACCCAACAGCCCATATTTTTGCAAACTTCCACCATTTTGTGATCGGGGTCGCATGATCTGATTCTTTGGCCAGCGGGGACCGCCAATGGTATCATTCGCATCTGATTTCCATTTTTTGCGCAAAGGTATCAGAATGAGTGAAGCCAGCCATCCGTCCCAGACACGATCGCGCACGGCAATTATCACCGGTGGTGGCGGCGCAATTGGATCGGCTATCGCCCAAATCCTGCTTACCGATGGCTGGTCCGTGGTTCTTAATGGCCGCTCGTCGGCCACCCTTAAGGGGGCGGCCGCAAAGTTGGCGACCGATTCAGACCGGATTTTGTGCGTCGCGGCGGATATTTCCAACCCAAACGGTGCATCCCTGCTGATTGAAAAAACGCTGGCCTGGCGCGGCGGATTTGACGCGCTGATCAACAATGCCGGCCACGCGCCCATGGTACCCCTCCACCAGACCAGCGACCAGCAATGGACCGATATTCTGGGTGTGAATCTGTCCGGGCCGTTTTACATGCTGCGCGCCGCATGGCCGACGTTCGCTCGCCAGTTTGCACAAATTGCAGCGAATCCCAATACCGGTCATCCGCATTCCGGAGGTGTGGTGATCAATATTTCATCGGAGGCATCGCGAAATCCATACCCGGGACTCGGTGCCTATGGCGCCGCCAAGGCGGCGATCAATCTGCTCACGCGAATGGCAGCTATTGAAGGCAAACCGATCGGCCTGCGGGCAATTGCCATTGCACCGGCGGCGGTGGAAACACCCATGTTTCGCAGTCTGCCCGTGGCGAAGGAAGTGCCATCAACAGTTATTCTTTCGCCGCAAAGTGTCGCCAACGCGGTGAAATCCGCCGTTGACGGGGCCTTCTGGTGCAGCAATGGCGAGACCATTTTTATCCATCAGAATATCTGAATTTTTCCGTGCGGGAGGTCCCATGAAATTATACATTATTCGGCACGGAATCGCCGCAGCCCCAGCCCATTTGCC
Source organism: Planctomycetota bacterium (assembly GCA_021852225.1). The sequence goes on along the minus strand of JAJZOA010000296.1, from coordinate 3,981 downwards.
TGATGCAATGCGTCCGCTTTCAGCCGAAGGCCAGCGAAAATTCCGGCTTGCCGTCAAAGGACTTATACGACTCAAACCGAAAATCGACCTGATTCTGTTTTCGCCTCTTCTGCGGGCGCGGCAGACGGCGGAAATTCTAGCTGAAGCACTGGAGGAAGTCTCCCAACGCCCCATTCATCTGGAAAAGGCGGACTGCCTGGCTCCTCCCGGGCGGCTGGATGCCTGCATGCAACAACTGACGGAATTAAAAAAGGCGGCGGTGGGAGTGGCCGTGGTGGGTCACGAACCTGTGTTAAGCGACTGGATCGGGCAAATCTGCTTCAACGAACCGGGCCGATGCGAACTGAAAAAAGGCGGAATCGCACTGCTGGAACTGGAGACCTTCGCAGGGCGGGGAAAATTGAAATTTCTGCTGACGCCCGGCGCGCTGCGCAAAATGGCGTAATTCGTCCACACCGCATCAATTCAGAACTTCTGGCTGTAACCGAAGCACGCACAACAAGATCAGATGTATACGGAATAATGAGAAATTGAGGGTGTTAAAAACGGTCATTGCACATTGCGGGCATGCAATTGGCGTGAATCGTTAAATTTAGCCGATCAAGCCGACTCAACATCGGCAGCCCAGCCCATTTTGAGCCAAGTGTTGGGTATACGTTCCTTACACTTCGAATCGGACAGAGTTTCCTTGAATTCCACACCCACGCGATAGCCGCCGTCCGGAAGCTGAGCGCAGAAGCAAACCCGGCAAAGCACCAGCATTCCGCCGCCCTCTTTGAATTGCAGGGGAACCACGACGAATTCGTTAATGTAAAGCCGTCGCCGGGTCACAAACCCAAGCCCCTGAAGGGACGCATCTTCGCTGACAATTTTGAAACTCGCCCCGCGCGGATTAGCCGGGCGAGGCAGTCGCTTGAGCCACATGAACTGCCGCACGGGCTGGCGCCGATGGCGCCGCCCATAAATAAGTCCTTCAGTCTTTAATTCTGAAAGAACGGAGACAATCTGCCTTCGTTCCGCCTTTGATAATTGAATCGCACTCACTGAACGCTCCGCTACGGTTACACTTCCAGCCTTAATTATCGAACCAATGGCCTGTGGAAGTTTACGAAATTTTCCGAAATGGATTATTGATCTCAATTTCACATTAACGATTATTTTTATTGCGCAATAATCCACCTTAACCGTCGATAGAATATTATTTTATAGGAATGAGCTCACGTCATGATCCATGGAAATTCTTATTTAATATTGGCTATTATTGGACTACGGAACGGTCAATCTGCAATCACGAAAAACTTTTATCCAAACTGCTGGTCGGAAAATATTGAGCCCATTTCGCCTGGGGGCGGGTTTCGGCCCAACACGGCCCACATATTCAAAGCGTCTGCTTTTCGTGAACGGCTTGCCCGCTACGCCAAATCAGTGTTTACTAGGTGCCGGAATCATCCGCCAGCGCCCTAATGGGCCGACCGAACGACCACGCACGTTCGATGCCGCCCCCAGGCGCGGAAGCGTCCTGGAGCATTGCAATAGCCCGCGTGCCTAGTAAGCGTATCCTTCCGAGGAGTCACTGATTAAGAGTCCCCTGTTTTTTCTTTCCGCTGCGGAACACAGTGCAGACGTTTTAGGCGCATCGCTTATTACCGCGCTGCGGGCGGAATTTCCCCAAGCCCGCTTTCGCGGCGTCGGTGGCCCGAAAATGGCAGCCGCCGGTTGCCAGCTTTTAGCTGACCCGACCAAGAACTCAGCCATGCTGCTGGGAGCGCTTTCGCAAATCGGCTTCTGGGTGAAACTTCTTAAACAAATTGAAGCGGACATGCGGCAACATGAGGCGGCAGTGGTCATCCCTATAGACTCACCGCCCGTAAATATTCGCGTATCGCGACTGGCCCATCGGCTGGGCATTCCCGTCTGTTATTATGTAGCCCCCCAATTGTGGGCCTGGGCACCGTGGCGGATTTCCAAGTTAATCGGCGTGGTGGATACGCTTTGCTGTGTCTTGCCGTTTGAGGAAAATTATTTTCGCCAGCGGCATGTCCACGCGGTTTATGTGGGCCATCCACTGTTTGATTCCGCCGCCCCATTAGCCGTCGAGAATCCACTTGCGTATCCTTCCATCCGTCCACAGATGTCGCGTTCAATGGCCGGGCGAGAGGACGCACCGTTGCCTTCAGCCCCCATAAAGTTGGCACTGCTGCCCGGTTCCCGCCGGGCTGAGGTGCAGGGGAATCTGCCGCCCATGCTGGACGTGGTGCGTCAGGTGCGTGGCCGAATAAGTCAGGCCTCCTTTGCCATTGCCGCCGCGGATGACAGTCGGGCCTGGCAGATTCGCACGCTTCTTCGTGCCAAAGGAGAAGTGGCCGAAGTGCGTACCGGCATGACGGATGCCATTATCGACTGGGCGGACGTGGTATTGACGGTCAGTGGAACTGCGACGCTGCAAGTCGCCAGTCGGCATAAGCCGATGGTGGTGATGTACGCACTGGCGGCGTGGAAGTGGAAACTGGTGGGGCAGTTCCTGGTACAAAGCCGCTATTTATCACTCGTGAACATTCTGGCAGATCGGGAACTGGTACCGGAATTCATGCCGTTTTACGGTTCCAGCCGCCCGCTGGCCCAGAAAGTTCTCGAACTTCTGGAAAATGCGAACAGGCGTGCCGCCATGGCCCAGGAACTCCGCGACCTGACCGGTTCCATGCGTGAATTTTCCCGCCAGATGCCCGCCAGCCGCCGGGTGGCACTTGAAGCCGCCCGACTGATGATGGCCCGTGATAAAATCTGAAGCTGGAATTAATGCGGTGTCCATACAAGCTTGTAGAATCCTGGCGGTCTGACGTCAGGTAACGCAGCCGAAGATAGAGTCAAGATTCTTTTTTTTTGGACATTCGCCGTATTTCTTCCATGGTTAAAATTTTCATCTCCGCTGTTTCGCTGGCAGTGGATTGCGCACTTCCCTCTGGCGATGCGGCGGAGGCGTTGCTTTCGGATTTTTCGGATGTTCCCAACGCAGGTCCCAGCTTGTCCGCGGCCCGGCCCTTCTTTTTTCCCACTGGCTTTTTATGGCCAATAGTGTCCTGAAATTGCCGCCGGGCAATCAGGAGATGGTGATACCCCTGGGCAAACCGATGCGCTTCGTCGCGGGCAAATTGCAATAATTTAAGCGCCGCGTTTGTGCGCGAAAGCTTAAATGGCGCGGGCCGGTTTTGTACATACACTTCTTCTTCCCGTTTGGCGAGGCTGATGACCATCGTCGGCTTGACCTCCATTTCGGAAAAAGCGCTTTGCGCGGCGTGAAGCTGGCCGATCCCGCCATCAATCAGAATTACATCCGGATACCGTTCCTGGCCAAGGCCGGCATTCCGGTACCGGCGGGAAACGACTTCCGCGATGCACTTGAAATCATCAATTCCGGTTACTCCTTTTATACGAAACCGCTTGTAACCCTCCTTAAACGGACGGCCATCCATAAAACAGACCAGGGAGCCAACAGTGGCCTCTCCCTGAAAATGAGCAATATCAATGGCTTCGATCCACCGGACCGGATGGGTGAGTTCAAGAATCTCCTGCAGGTGCCGCGTCCCGGCCCGATGATCCTGAAAAAACAACTCAGGCTGCATTTCCTTCGCTCCTTTTCCGCGATGCGATAACGCCCGCAACGCCTTTATCTGGTCGCGCAAAGCCGCAGCCTGTTCAAAATCCAGTGCGGCCGACGCCGCCTCCATCTGACGGGTCATCTCGCGCAGGGCATCGCCCCGACTGGATTCCAGAAATTTTTTCAGCCTGTCAATATCGGCCCGGTAATCCTCGGGGCTTATTTTCCCCGCGCACGGCGCTGTGCACTGACGGATGTTGTATAGCAGACACGGACGAAAAAACCGGTTCTTCGGGTTATCCGCGCGTATCTCCAACTCACAGGTGCGGAACTTGAACGCACGCTGCATGTAAATCAGCGCTTCCTTTAATGCAAAACCATCTGTA
>JAJZOA010000287.1 GCA_021852225.1 Planctomycetota bacterium | reverse complement strand
TCCAAAATTGAAAACAATTCTTCACATTCAAAGGCCGGACCCGTTACGCTAATAGGCTGCCTTAAAAATGTCAATATTGTTCCGAAAATTGGCTTAACCGGAAAGCCGGTCCGCCGAACGCGGCCCAAGCGGTTATCAACTGTGCAAGCCGCGGTTCAACCCGCTAAGACTGCCCGAATCCTGTTCATTATACATGATATAAACTAATAATATAAATTTATTGTATGAATTTGCTTCATACATTAAATGCCATCAGAATATCGGCGGCGGTTGGAAATGTTATTCACTGGTGCGATGCGGCAATTGGTTTGCCGATCCAAAAAGCGAGGATTTGCCGGTGGCCAAGCCACCGGCCACGGGAAGGATGTGTGCGATGTTTCAAAATTCCGATCGGCAGAATCCATTTGGGCTTCTTATTTCCACAGCCGCGGCCGTGCTTATCGTCGGTGCCGCCGGCCCAGCTTTAGCTGGAGATGAGTCGGTCACGACTCAGCTTGCGAATCTGCAAAAGCAGATCAGTGCCTTGAACGCCAAAGTGGTACGGATTAAATCCCGGCAGACCGCCGCAATCCGCAAAATTGTGGATGAAACCCTCGCCGAATCGCGCCGCCAAAGCCAGACAATGAATCGGATCAGCGCCGGATATGACCAAGGCTTCTATCTGAAAAGCGGCAAAGATTTCAACCTTGTATTCAATGGCCTTCTGCAGGCCCGTTATACCTATGCCCATGTGGAAAACACCATCGGCGACGCGGGTACCGCGCTGGGCACGCATTACAGCGGCGATATGAACGGCTTCGGCCTGCCCAACGCCATGCTTTGGGCCAGTGGAACACTTTTTCAACATGTCCTGTTCAAATTCGGTGGAAATTTCGGCAGCACCAGTTCTTTTAACACGGCCGCCACCGGAACATTTCAATTGATCGACGCCTGGGCCGGTTACAGTTTTGCCCCGTGGCTGAATGTGCGGGCAGGATCCATGATTGTTCCCTTTGCGCCCATTAAAACCATGGCCAATTACGGCGGATCTGAATTTCCCGACTTTGCCACCAGTTCGCTGCCTTTTCTACCCGGCTATGGTCTTGGCGCCGATGTCTATGGCGTCATCGGCAAGGGGAAATTCACATATAGCCTGATGATAGACAACGGCGGCAATTCTCAGAACCTTGTGGATTCCACTTCTCCTCTTGCCGGAACGGGACGCGACAATCGGCTGGGCTTTTATACGCGCGAACAATTTTTCGGTTCCGGCAAGCCGACCGACTTTCTGGATGAGCCGGACCTGCAATGGCATAAAAAGCTGGTTTGGGCCTTGGGCGTTGGCCTTGGATATGAATCGCAGAACAGTTCGGCAACGGCATTCCCCGGCGGCCAGTCTTCCACTAAAATCGCCGGCCTTTCCACCCAGTCCACCGGTTTTCTGGCTTCGCCTTACACACTTAACGGAAATGTTTACCGGGCCACGTTGGACTTTCGTTCCAAGTATCGCGGCTGGTCCTTTTTTCCGGCGGTGTTTTATCAGCAGATCAACAGCGGCGCGGATGTCATTCCCGGCCTGCCGACCACCAGTGTGGCGCAATATGGCTACTACGTTCAGACCGGCTGTTTTCTGCTGCCGCATAAGCTGGAGATGGCGGCCCGCGTGGGACAACTGTTTACGGATGGTCTGCCCAATGAAATGGAGGAATATACACTTGGCTTGAACTATTATCTGTTTGGAGAAAATGCCAAAATTCAGTCCGCAATCAATTACATTCCCAATGAGGCAGCGCTGACAAATAATGTCGGTTCGGTTGCCAATACCCAGGATATTTACGGCGAAGTCCAGTTCCAGTTGAAATTTTAGCCTGTTGACCGGGCGGATGGAGGTCTGCTGGGTCACCTTCTTAAGAAACGGGCATAGTGAGGCCCGAAACGCGACGGGTAATTCAAAGCAAGGGGTTCCGGCCTGTCCAACGGCACGACAATTGCACCGTTCTCGGAGCCAGAGCCTGGCCAGCCAGGTGTTCAACTGTGGCGGCAGCGCCGGAAAATATGGAGTTATGTCATGACCATCAATGTATCAATGCTTAAAGGCACCGCCACGCGGACGCTTTGCGGCGCGACCCTCGGCTTTTTTGTCGGATTCGCATCCGTGAGTCTGTTCAACGTCACAGCGCTTAAATTCAAAGGCCCCATGCACCTGAATGCCGCCACGCTTGGTCTGCTAATGGCCATGCCTCTTCTGTCGGGGTCTTTCCTGCGTATTCCCTTTTCCGCATGGGTGGATCGCAATGGCGGCCGTAAGCCGATTTTAATTTTGCTGGGGCTGGCTATTTTGGGTGTGCTGGGTGTCTTTCTTACCGCCCATGCGTATTACCCGAAGCATATCACGCCGGGGTTGTATCCGTGGCTGCTATTTCTGGGGTTATTAAGTGGATGCGGAATCGCCACTTTTTCACCGGGCATAAGTCAGGTTGCGTTCTGGTTTCCCAAAAAGCGGCAGGGCTGGGCGCTGGGGGCGTATGCCGGTTTTGGAAATCTGGCACCGGGATTGTTTGTGCTGTTAATGCCGCTGGCACTCGCCCATTTTGCGCTGGGCACAGTGTATCTGATCTGGCTGGCAATGCTGATAGCGGGAACTGGCATGTATGCAATACTGGCCAGAAACGCCTGGTATTTCCAATTGCGCAAAGCTGGACGGACGGAGCAACAGTCCGCGACCATCGCACAGGAGCACGGCGCAGAATTGCTGCCCACTGGAAAGGCGGTCAGATCGCTTCAATTGGCGGCAGCGCGCTGGGAAACATGGGGATTGGTCATGCTGTATTTCACGAGCTTTGGCGGCTTCCTGGCCCTGACCGTCTGGCTGCCAAATTACTGGCATGCCGCTTTCGGAAAGCCAATTCCCACCGCCGCGCGAATTGCCGGTGGCCTTAGTCTGGCTTCTTCGCTTGTCCGCGTTTTTGGCGGAACGTGGGCGGATAAATCGGGTGGCCGCGTGGTAGGACTGGTGGCTTTGTCCCTGATTGTCTTGGGAGCGCTGGTGGCAGGCTGTTCTCTGTCATTTCAGAACAGTTTCGCAGGCATATCATTGATCATGCTGGGTATGGGACTGAATAATGCCGCGGTATTCAAATTATTGCCGAATATAATTCCCGAAGCCGTTAGCGGCGCAGCCGGCTGCGTGGGGGGACTGGGGGCCTTGGGCGGATTTGTTTTGCCACCTATCTGGGGTGAAATTGTGCGTTCGCAGAGCAAGGCGGAAAAAGCGGCAGCCTATGCCCATGGCATGTTGGCGTTCGCAGTGCTGGGTGCCGGATGCCTGGCGCTGCTGGCGGTTCTGCGGCCAAAGGCGGTAACGACAACGATTGAATCGCCCGCCACCAATGCGTCGGTTACACAGACGGCGTGAGCAATTAAAGTGCGTTCGCAGAAGCGTCCGGCTGGGGCGGTCAGGCGGTGGATTGCCCCACGGTTCGCGCTAACTGGGCCGACCGCTCGGTTATTACAGGACACCTTTGGTACTGGGTATGCCGGTATTGCGCGGGTCAATCGCCGCCGCCTGTCGCACCGCCTTGGCCAACGCCTTATAGATGCCTTCGGCAATGTGATGGCTGTTGGCACCGTATGGCACGTTGACGTGCAGATTCATTCCCGCGGTATTGGCCAGTGAACGCAGTGCTTCGGGAACCAGTTCGACATCAAATTCACCGATTTTGGGCGTTGGAAAGCGTACGTTGAACACGAAAGCGGGCCGGCCGGAAAAATCGAGTGCCACGTTGGCCAGTGAATCTTCCATGGGTACGCTGGCCCAGCCGTAGCGGTTAATGCCGCGTTTGTCGCCCAGCGCCTCCCGAAGGGCGGTGCCCAATACCAGGGAGACATCTTCTACTGTGTGGTGGGCGTCGATATGCAGATCGCCTTTGGCGGAAATCGTCAGGTCGCACATGCTGTGGCGGGCAAAGTGGTCCAGCATGTGGTCAAAAAAACCGACGCCGGTCTGAATATCCGCGCGGCCGGCGCCATCGAGGTTCAATTCCATGGAAATATCTGTTTCTTTGGTTTTTCGCGTCACCTTCGTCTGCCGCTGTTGGACGGGTGGTTGGTTTGAAGATTGGGTCGTCATATTCTGCTCCGCATTGCCGGTCTGGTTAAGTTCATCCGCCGCCTTTGAATTTTCCGCAGGCATGCGGTTCCCGTCATTGATCCCGCGTTCAGGGACAGATTCAGTGGTTCGTCGCCGGCGGTGCCGGCATCGGCTGCAATGCCGCCACGAGTGCCCGGTTCTGGTCCGGTGAACCGATCGTGATACGCAGTTTATCCGTAAGACGGGGAAGCGCAAAATAACGCACCAGAATGTTCCGCGCCTTAAGCTGTTCATAAATCCCGCGGGCATCTGTACCGACGGGCACGCGCGCCAGCACAAAATTCGCATGACTTTCGGGCATGGTATAGCCGATGGCCGCAAGCTGCGATGTCAGCCACTGCCTTTCGGTTTTCACGCGTTCCCAGGTGCCGCGGGCGTAGGCTTGGTCTTCAATGGCGGCGGTGGCTGCGGCGATGGCCAAGGCGTCGCACGGGTAACTGTCGCGTACCTTGTGCAATTGTTGCAGAATATCCGGCTGTCCGATGGCATAGCCGAAACGCAAGCCTGCCAGGCCATACCCCTTGGACATCGACCGCAAAAGCACCAGATTCGGAAATTTGCCCACCAACTGCAAGGCGCTGTGCGGCGCAAAATTCACGTACGCCTCGTCCACCAGAACCAGTCCGGAAAAGCCCGAAATAATTCGTGAAAGTGTATCCATATCTATAAATGTTCCGGATGGAGCGTTGGGATTCACAATCAGAAGCAATTTCGCGTCCAGTCCGAATATGGCATCCGGCAGTTCCCACCTGGTGCCGGAAATATTATAGGGCAGAACGATCTGCCGGGCAGCCTGCATCCGCGCCAGCACCGGGTAAAGGGAATAGCTTGGGTCAAGCCAGGCCACATTCTGCCCTTCCCCCACGCAGGCCCGAAACACCATGGCCAGAAGTTCGTCGCCGCCGTTGGTGGCCAGAATCATATCCGGTGAAATGCCGTGTACCCGCGCCGCCGCCTGCCGGAAGGCCATCGCGTCCGGACTTGGATAGCGCCGCAACTGTTCGGGCGTAACCCCCGCGATCGCCTCCATTGCGCGCGGCGAAGGCGGAAAAGGATTTTCATTGGTGTTAAGTTTAATAACCTGCGTAACCAGTGGCTGTTCACCGGGCACATAGCCGGTCATAGCAAGAATATTGTCACGTACCAGACCCATGGCTGCTTCCTGTTTATCGCGCGGCGTAAGCGCAAACCGTGCTCGGACGGCCTGAATCCGCGCTGTTCCGCGGCAGGATAATAACGGATTGCGTCATATTATGCGAAGCGTCCGGGCAGAGGTTACGCCTCATCGGGCGAAGGCTTTTTCAGGCTCGCCACGGTCCGTTCCAAGTCCCGAATCCGCTTGGCGAGGTCCGGCAATTGATAAAGTTGCAGATACACCCGTTTAGCCTGTTTCATTTCAACCGCCGGTGTGCCGCCGACATCCTGTGCGTCCGGAATATCGGCGGCGATTCCCGCCTGCGCTGCGGCGCGCACCAGATTTCCAATATGCAAATGCCCGGCAACTCCAACCTGCCCGGCCAACACCACATGATGCCCCGTTTGTGTGCTGCCGGCAATACCGACCTGGCTTACCAGCAGATTATGCTCACCAATCTGGCAGTTGTGGCCAATGACCACCGAATTTCCCAGTTTCGTTCCTTTTGCTATAACCGTGCTTTCCATTGCGGCCCGTTCAATGACGGTATTGGCGCCCACTTCTACATCATCTTCCAGCAGGACATTGCCAATTTGCGGAATTTTATGATGCACGCCGTGGTGGGTGGCAAATCCGTATCCATCGGACCCGACCACCGCGCCTGATTGCAGAATGCAGCGGTTACCCAGCACGCAATCGTCGTAAACAGTCGCATTCGGGTACACGATGCAGTTGTCGCCCAATGTCGTACGGGCCATCAGCACCGCGCCAGGGTAGACCACACAGCCAGCACCTAAAACCGCGTTCTCTCCGATGGACGCGAAAGGATGTATCTGGCAATTCGCGCCGATTCTGGCGGATTTAGCCACCACCGCCAGCGGTGACACCGCCATAGGCGGATGCACACGAAAACCATGCAGCAAAACCACGATTTCCCGAAAGCTGTAATAAGGATCAGCGGTTTGAATGAAGGTCAGCGGTGGCAGTGTGCCACGGTCGAAGTCCGCGGGTTTGGTGTCCTTTCCCACGATCACACAACCGGCCATAGTGGTGGCCAGCTGCGCCGTGTATTTCATGTTGGACAGGAAACTCGCATCGGTCTGGCCGGCCAGATTCAAACTGCGGCATCCGCGGATGGGCCTCTGGCCATCACCCAGCACCACACCCCCGACATGCGCGGCTAAATCCGCAACTGTCAATATTCTGGTAGCATCTGTCGCCATGCACATCTCCGCTGAATGACGCGAGCATCCATTGCCGCGCCGTTTTACGCTCGTGACAGAGTATAGCATTCCCGGCTACGCTGGCCATGGTGTGAGGCGTTATCCGCAGCGGACAGGTGCCGCCCAAGAACCGGAAGGTCGGCCTGCCCATCGGCATGGGAATCTGGACACTGTCACCCGCACACGAACCGGGCAGTTATTTCAATGGCCAGTTATCGGTGCGGAATGGCAAAACAGGCAGCCCGGTTTTATCCATCAGGTTGGGCTGCGCCATGCAGCTCCAGCCGAAGCGAACCGCCATGGGATGCCGAACCGCCGTCGCCCACACCACCACCTGTCCGCCCTGGATTCTCGCTTCGGCCGGCACAAATTTGCGGTCTTCGCCGGCAATTTCAAACCAGTCCAACGGCTTGCCGTTGCGACTGGCCAGACCGGCCGAGGCATCGGAGAAATGAATCACAATTTTGTTTGCCTCCACACGCATGGATGAGTACATCGGGCCAAGCGTTCGCAGTGGCGCATGCTGATAAACCATCGCCCGCGCCAGGGCGGCCAGCCGTCGGCCGACGGCCTGCTTGTTGCGAAAGTGAATATTGTGCAGATCGCCAATGTCCATGGTTCCGACCATGCCGACATCCGGGAGCGTTTTAACCGCCTGTTCCTCGCCCTGCCAGACCACGGGCACGCCAATGGCAGGCTGGGGGTAATGAAAATAGGGCGCGATCTGCACAATCAGAAAAGGCAATTGTGGTGCCGCCCAGTTCCGTCGCCAGCCCTTGATCATGGCCTTCAGGCGAATGCCATAAAGCAGGTCATTCACCCAGGCGTTGTTTTCACCCTGACACCATACAATGCCGCGCATCGCAAATGGAATCAGTGGATGAATCATGGAGTTGTAAATGGAAACGGGTGCCATGTCCGGCGAAGGGCGGCTTAGGGTAAACGGATTCTGCGGCCGGTGAATCCCTGGCCGCGCCGGGGCGGATTGTCCGTTGGCGCGAGCCCGTCGTGCCGCAGCCTCCCAGGCCTTGATCACATTCCGGTAATGGACCAATTGCAATTTATATCGGCGGGCAGCGACCTTAAACCACTCCACATCGCCACGCAGCGCGGGCGTCCGGCGCAACGCGGACATCGGCGTCCAAGACTGAATCACCGTTCCGCCATACGAGGAATCAATCAGCCCCATCGGAACATGCAGCCGTTGAAACAGGTCGCGACCGAAAAAATAAGCCACCGCGCTGAAATCTTTCGCAGTAGCCGGAGAGCAGACCATCCAGGATGCCTTTATATCCCGCTGTGGTCCGGGTGTATTGGTTCGCGGCACTTTAAGCAGGCGAATCATGGGATAACTGGCGGCGGCAACTTCCTTCCGGGCATGCAGTGCACGCGCCCAGTGGCCATCCAGCGGGAACTGCATATTGGATTGGCCGGAACAAAGCCACACATCGCCCACAAGAATATCGCGGATCACTTTTTTACCATCGCCGGAAATAACCATCCGGCGGCCGATGGCATCGGTATGAAGTGGCGCAAGGCGAACCACCCATTTTCCATGGCGGTCGGCGGTGGCCGAAACGCGCTGCCCGGCAAACCGCACCCTGATTCGTTTGCCCGGTGCGGCCCATCCCCATACCGGTGTTTCGGCATTCCGCTGCAACACGCAATGGTCGGTGAACAGATGGGACATGACAATTGCGCCAGCCGCCCGACCTGCGATTGAAGCAATAATCACCGCCAAGAGAGCGATCGCAGTTCTGGCCAAATTAAAATGACGGGGCATACGCGACCTCCATCCGGCCGAATGACTTTTGGCGATTCCAGGTTGGATGAACGTCGGCATTCAATCAACCCGCAACATTGTACCGGTGAATGGAAAAATAAACGGCAAATGAGTCCGCCGACGGCACCCGCCGCCTGTCGGTGGCGCCTGCATCAACTGTCACGATAAGGACGATATTCCAGGCGTGGAACCGTTATTTTCCCGCCGCGGCAAGCGCGGCGGCGTAATTTGGCTCCTGGGCGATTTCCGGCACAAGTTCGCTATGAGTAATTTTGCCCTGCGCGTTGATGACCACCACCGCACGCGCCAGCAGGCCTTTCAATGGTCCATCCGCGATGGTGACGCCCAGTTTGTCGCCAAATTCGGTGTGCCGGAAGCAGGACAGAACCTGCACATTTTTAATCCCCTCGGCCGTACAGAAGCGATTCATGGCAAATGGAAGATCGTGTGAAATACAAAGTACCGCGACATTGGGCAGGGCGGCGGCATCCTGATTGAACTGCCGCACCGACTTGGCGCAAACCGAGGTATCCAGACTCGGAAATATATTCAGAATAACCGCTTTGCCCGCCAATTCAGAGGACTGCAGTTCACCCAGATCGCTTTTAGTCAGGGTAAATGAAGGAATTACACCGCCCGCGACGGGCAGGTTTCCACTGGTATGAATGGGATTTCCTTTAAAGGTGATACTGGCCATAAAATCTCCTTTGGGGTTAATACACAACCTGCATTGTCACGTTGGCGGTTCAGCCGCTCCGCAGCGCCACAGAACCGGAATTACGGTCTGGACGCCGTAAACCGTGGCATTGCATCCAGTCCGGGACTATTGACCGGTCGGCTCGCATTATACATGCGGATACATGCAACTCAATCCACGGTCAGAACAGCGCGAAAGCGGACTTTGCCGCTCATCATATGGTCATACGCTTCAGCGGCGCGGGCCAGCGGGAAACGTTCCACCATTGGCCGGATATTGGCTAACGCCGCAAATTCCAGTGTTTCCTGCGAATCCATGCCATCGCCGGACGGCCAGCCCATAATCGACTTCCGCTGGCCTATCAGTTGCAGCGGGGAAACGAGGATCGGCTGTGCATCGGCCCCCACAATCAACAGCTTGCCGCCGACACCCAGCCCCTCAATGAGAGGTTGAATCGATTTTGCGTTGGGCGCGGTGGCCAGAATCACCTTGGCACCGCCCATTGACTTAAGTTCCCGTGCCGGCGATTGGGCCGACGCATCAATATAGACGTGCGCGCCAAGTTTGGCGGCCAGATCTCGTTTGGACTCTCCGCCGGAAACGGCCACCGTATGAAAACCCATGGCGCGGGCGAACTGCACGCCAAGGTGCCCCAGGCCGCCGAGTCCCTGAACGGCAACCAGGTCTCCGGCTATCGCGCCGCTGTGCCGCAATGCGTTGTATGTCGTCACGCCGGCGCACATCAGGGGTGCCGCATCGGCGGCATCCAATGCGTCAGGTACGACAGCCAGCGCTTCCTGGGGCGCAATCAGATATTCCGCATAGCCGCCGTCGTAGGAAATTCCAGTAATCAATTCGTTGGCACAGGTAATAAAATCTCCGTGCCGGCAGGAATCGCATACAAAACACTGCCCGCCGTGCCAGCCCAGCCCGACACGCTGGCCAACGGTAAAATTTTTCACCTGCGGCCCCACGGCGTCCACTGTGCCGATAACTTCATGGCCCGGTATACGCGGGTATTGAATGCCCGGGAACAGTCCCTCTTTCACAAACATGTCGCTGTGGCAGACGCCGCAGGCTTGAACTTTTATCCGCACATCGCGCAGGCCCGGCTGGGGAACGGGCTTTTCCGCAAGTTCAAACGCCCCTTTGGCTTTGGTGACCTGAACGCATTTCATAGTGGCCATAACAACTCCTAAATGACAATGACGCGAACTGAAATATCCGCCGCACATTCCGTCTGCACAATCGGCAAATATCGTAGGCAGGCCAGTGCCGCCAGACAAACCGGGTGCGCGAAATTTCCGTTCGGGTGCAACCGGACACAGCCTTTCTTTTTCAGGAACGCCGACATGGAACCCGTAAATGCCGCCGCCCAGGCCTTTAGAAGGGCACCATTCACGCCACAGACCATCGCTTGCCAAGGAATAGGGTCATTCCTGATACTACATACAGGTTTTGTATGCTGTTGCCGATAAACCCGGCTCCGTGCTACATTACCCGGCTTAGGAATGCCCGGCCCATGTTGGACCGGCGGGATTTGCCGCGACGGAAGCGGACCGAAATAATTTTACATAAACCAAAAACATTTGGAGAATCTGATGAATCTGGAAATTACACATGTCAAAGCGCGGGAAATTC
>JAJZOA010000200.1 GCA_021852225.1 Planctomycetota bacterium | reverse complement strand
TGTGCATTGATGGTATTCTGGGACTTGGTGCTTCGCTGGAGTTGCTTGCGGAAGTCGGCATGACCACCGTGACCGCACGCATTCTGGGACTTACCCAGCGGCTGGTGACGGGTCTGACCGCCAAGGGATATACGGTCGTATCCAGTCGCCGGCCGGGAGAGGCCAGCGGCATCGTGAGTTTCAGAAGCAACCGGCTAAAGCATGAGCAAATTATTAATGATCTTGAGCAGCGTCATGTCATTATTGTGGAACGGGAGGGAAGGTTGCGGGCCTCGCCGCATTTTTATAACAGTGAAACGGAAATTGACCGTCTGCTGGAGGCGTTGCCAATAGACCAGTAGCGGAAAGGCGCGCAGTTCATCGGCTACCGCTCATCCGGGCGGGGCTGGTGAAGAACCCTCCACGGCAACAATCCGGCGGCTGGGGCGTTAAAACATCAGCATTTCCCATGGTTTTTGGGAAATAGACGGCAAAACTTGGTTAGGCTGCTTTATAGGAGTTATTATGTCATCCGCTGAATCACGTGCGGGAATTTCGCCACCGGCCGCGGGCGGCCCGGAAACCGCTCCGCTTGAAAAACTTAAACTCGTGCGCGAGGCGATGCTGGCGGAAATCCGCAAGGTGATTGTCGGTCAGTCGGATGTGATTGATTCGCTTTTGCTGGCACTCTTTTCCCGCGGGCACTGTCTGCTGGTAGGCGTGCCGGGGCTGGCTAAAACGCTGATGATCAGCACGCTGGCCAAGGTGCTGAATCTGAATTTCAATCGTATTCAATTCACGCCGGACCTGATGCCTTCAGACATCACGGGAACCGACATTATTCAGGAAGACTCGCAGACGGGAAAACGGGTTTTCACATTTGTACGCGGCCCGATTTTCACCAATATGCTGCTGGCCGACGAAATCAACCGAACCCCACCGAAAACACAGGCCGCACTGCTGCAGGCCATGCAGGAATTTCAGGTAACCGCGGGCGGCAAAACATATCCGCTTGATGCCCCATTCTTCGTGCTGGCGACGCAGAATCCGGTGGAACAGGAAGGAACTTATCCGTTGCCCGAAGCGCAGCTTGACCGTTTCATGTTCATGGTAAAAGTCGGCTATCCGCAACGCGACGAGGAGCGGGCGATCGTAAAAGCCACCACAGTGGATGCCCGCAGCGAACCGCTCCCAATTTTAAGCGCCCAGGACATTATTGCCATTCAGAAAATGGTGCGCCGTGTGCCGGTCAGCGATCATGTGGTGGACTACGCGGTGAATCTGGTCCGGGCCACACGTCCGCATGAAAAGGATGTACCCGATTTTATTACCAACTGGCTGACTTGGGGGGCCGGGCCGCGAGCGGCACAGAATCTTATTCTGGGAGCCAAGGCACGCGCGTTGATCCGTGGCCGGCTGAATGTCAGCACGGACGACGTGCGGCAAATGGCCAAGCCGGTGCTACGACACCGTATTATCACGAATTTTAATGCCGATGCTGAAGGAATTGATACCGACGCAGTCATTGATAAGCTGCTGGTTGCCATTAAGGAACCCGCGGCGGAGGCTTACAAGGCCTGATCAGAAATGTCTCCGGGAACGTGTGGCGGGCGTTACATCATCCCAATGGCGTGGCTTTCGCTGCTTTCGTCGTTCAAGGGTGGTAATCCGGGGACTTTCCAGCCCAATTGGCGGGTTGGCTTAAGTTTTATAGACCGGCAAGCCGATTGCATCAACAGGAACGTGTTATCGGCACTGCTGATTGGGAGTGTTTCCCATCCACAGCCGTGACAAAGTTGACCAACAGGTGATGCCATGGCTGTTTCACGAGCGGACATGAAAAATAAATCCACCACATCGCGGGAATGCAAATACTTTACGGTTGCGGAGGCGAATCGGGCAATTCCGCTGGTGCGCCGCATCGCTGAAGATGTGCAGCACGTGGAACTCCAGCGACGTGATCTGGTGGATCTGTCGCATTCATTAGATGCCAGTTCCACAGAATTGCGCGAAGTGGAGCGACAGTTTGATAAACTGACTCATCGGCTGTTTGACCTTATGGAAGAATTGAATCAGATCGGCGTGGAGCTTAAAGACCCCACCCGTGGCCTGCTCGATTTTCCGGCTCTCCTGGATGGTCGCGACATTTTGTTATGCTGGGAAATCGGTGAGGATGTGGTCGATCACTGGCATGAAACTCATACTGGCTTTGCTGGCCGTCGCCCCATCAGCGAATTGACTCGCCGCACCGCCAAACGGCTGGCGCGCTAAGCGCGGCCCGGCAACGGCTTACGGCGGAGGAAAATTTAAAATTGCAATCGCTTAGTGTGGATTTCACGGCAAAATCCAGGGCATTCGTGGCGGATTCAGTCATCCTGTCCAGATAACAATTGCGCCTCGGCGGGCAGAACAATTTGCCGTGTCAGGGCCGGATCGCTTTGTATCTGGGCATATACTGACGCCATCTGTTCAATAAAAACCTCAGGTGAGCAATATTGGTCATAGTGGCTCCGGGCCGCATTGCCGATAGATTCTCGAAGTTGATTGTCCTTCAGAAGCGCGTGAAGCCGGGACGCAAGTTCTTTAGGATCGCCAACCGGTGCCAGTAGCGCATTGACGCGGTCAGAAAGCAATTCGCGGATTTGTGGGGTATTAAAGGCGGCAATTGCCTTGCCCTGAGCCATGGCCGCAAGCACACAATTCAGACCAGTCGACTCACCGACGGGAAAACCGACCACGGATGCCAGCGCGGTCAACTGACTCCATGAAAATTTGTTCGACGGCGCAATGGAAACCAATCCAGGGTCTTTAACAGTTTTACTGAAAGACATATAACCGGCGAACGGATTGACCGACTCATGGCGAAAAATATGATCCGACCGCAAAAGCGCCCAGATATCCAGATACACCTGTGAAAGAATTCCGACCGCCCAGATGCCCAGATCATGCCGCATGGCCTGCTCGGACCAGCCGGTCAACAGGACTACCGGACCTTCGCGCGCCGGCTGGCCAAGTATCCGCCGCAAATTCGCGGGGGCCGGCGATTCATTTGGCGCGATCCATGTTGCCGCCGAAACCTTAAGAATCCGCTCCTTGGGAATGCCCGCCGCCGACAGTGTCTGGAGCGTCACCTTCCACGGTGTCACAAACAGCATCGGGCATCGGGCGGCCGAGCGGACCAAAGAACGAACCAGGACTTTTTTGGGGGCGATTTGAACACCCGCAATTCGCGGCAAGTCAACGGCCAAACGGGACGCGGCACGTATGCCCCAGCTGCCCCAGGCGTGAATGTGAGTGGGGGTAAAGTTGCCTACGCAACGGCTGACGTTACGCAGCAGCGTAGGGTCCCAGCGGGCCAGTCCGCGGCTCCAGGAAAGCTGTCCCGGATCAACGCCGGCTTGCAGGGCCGCATCGCGCCATCCGTAGTTCCCCAATACCATTACATGGTGTTCGGCTGGAAGTTGTTTAAGCAGCAGTACCAGCGTATCCAGGGAATCCAGACCGCAGGTCGGGTCAATCAGGTGCAGAATTTTCATCTTATTGAAGCGCTCCAGTGGCCCGTTCGGGTAGCCGATCGGTTCGGTTTGGGTGGTGCCGGAATCAGGGCCAGATAATATCTGCCGAGTCAAATACCGGACCATCGGTACAAGTGAGTTTATATACCCAATCCGACGATTGCGGCATGCGGAATTTTATCACACAACTCTGGCAGGTGCCCATGCCACAGGCCATCGGTTGTTCCAGCGACACTTGGCATGCAATATCAAATTTGCTGGCCACCAGACTTGTGGCCTTCATCATGGGGGTCGGGCCGCAACAATATATCACGGTATTCGCGCGGCATAATTCCAAACGGCTCGCCAAAAAACGTTCCAGTGCTTCGGTTACATAACCGGCGAAACCCAGTGATCCGTCATCCGTCGCTATGATTGTTGGCACACCAAAGGCGGCAAATTCCGCGGTGTTCAAAACCGGGACCGCATCAGGCGACGGTAACGGGGATCCGGGTGGGAAGGTCAGTGAAATCAGCGAGCCTTTTTGCGCACCGGCAAACGCCACCGCGTTTTTACCGGATCGGGAAACCTTTTCCGCCAGGTAAATCATGGGTGGTATTCCCACTCCACCGCCGACAAGAAGTGTATTTTTAATGTCAGACGAAATCTGAAAGCCCTTGCCCAGCGGTCCCAAAATTGACACCCGATCGCCTGGGCGGAGCCTTTCGAGAATGCCCGTGGCTTTGCCGACCACCCGATGAATAATATCAATATCCGTCCAGGTGCGGCCGGGTCCGTCACGTCTGCCTGCGATAGAAAACGGGCGCCGCAGATAGGGCAGGTCCGTGGTGAAGTATGGCTCGTCAGGCGCGGGAGCCTTGTGGCCGGGCTGCCATTCAAGCTCACGCGGTTCGTTCGTTTGGGCCTGAAGGTCACATAAAATTTCAACGAACTGCCCTGGTTCGCTGGTTGGAAAATTTTCCACCCGCAGCGCCAGCCGATAATGTTCCTGACACAATTGATGATTGCCTGTGACCATCGCGGAAAATTCACCGCGAAGCCTGGTGTGGCTGTCTGTTCGATTTATCGGATTCAATGTCGTGCTCATGACGTGCCTGTCATCCAAGGGGGCGAAAAATCGACGTTGGCGGCCTTTCGGAAATTCGCCGCGTCGCGTGCGCGCGATCAGCCATTGCGGCCCTTTGAATGGTCGGCAATGTCGGCCTTGTTTCAGTGCCGGAGAGTTGCAGTCTGCCGCAACGCACCGGGCCGTTCCCTTTCGCCGCCCGAGCGAGCGCTAATAGCGTTACGCACGGCACTGGCAATGCCGGCCGCATCCAGGCCGACTTCCTTCAACTGTTCAGAACGGCTGGCCGCTCTGATAAACCAGTCCGGTAGGCCGCAGCGTGTCACCACACGGGCATCATGCCCGCGAAGCTGGGCATATTCCAGCACGGCTGTGCCAAAACCATTGATGACTGCATGATCCTCTACGGTGATAATCGGGGCACCAGCGGTGAATAATTCATCCAGCATGCGGGCATCCAGCGGTTTGCAGAATCTGGCATCCACGACACCCACATCCAAGCCGTCATTCGCCAACAGTTTGGCCGCCGCCAGGGCTTGATTCGTCAATGCACCATACGCCACGATCGTTGCATCCGCACCATTTCGGAGCCGTCGTGATACGCCGCCGTTTCGACCGATAGACCACGCTTCCGGCGCAGCCAGCGGTTCGGCGGGACAGTTGTCGCGCGGATAGCGAATTTCACACGGCGATTCGAGTGTCATGGCCAGGTCCATGGCGGCACGCAATTCGGGTTCATCGGAGGGGGCCATCAGTACAATTCCGGGCTGACTTTTCAAAAATGCCAGATCGCAGAAGCCATGGTGAACGGCACCGTCATCACCGACCAGACCGGCCCGGTCCACACAGAAAATCACCGGCAGACCCTGCAGGCAGACTTCCTGGAAAATCTGATCAAACGCACGTTGCAAAAACGTGCTGTAGACTGCCACGACCGGCCGCAGTCCAGCCTTGGTCATGCCGGCGGCCATCGCGGTGGCGTGGCTTTCGCAAATACCAGTATCAAAATATCGGTCGGGGAACATCGGCTTAAGTTTGATCATTCCGGTACCGTCTGGCATGGCCGCGGTTATACCCACCACATTGGAATGCTTTTTCGCCAGATCGGTCATGGCGTCGGCAAACGCCGATGTCCATGATTTTCCCGCGCCCTGATTCATGACGACGCGACAGCCTTCCACGCTAAATGGCTTGGGACTGTGGAATGTTGTGGGGTCTTCGGAGGCCCATTCATAGCCTTTACCCTTAATCGTTTTGACGTGCAGGATGGCTGGGCTATTGAGGTTTTTCAATTCATTGAATTTTTCCATCAGCCCAGGCAGATCGTGCCCATCCACCGGGCCAAAATACTTCAGACCCAAGTCTTCAAAAATATGCCCCGGCGCAATCGCGTTTTTAATACCCTGTTTAATATGAAATCCAATATCGGATATGCGCTGGCCATACGGAATACGGTCCAGCAGTTCCTGCACACGGCGCTTCACTTCATCATAGGTGTTGGTTACGCGCAAATGTTCCAGATAATTGGCAAACGCTCCCTGGGGTTCACTGATGCTCATCGAATTATCGTTAAGGATAATCAGCAGTTGACGCTTCAGTGTGCCGGCGCCGTTAAGGCCCTCAAGCGCTACACCATTGACGATTGACGCATCACCAATAAGAGCGATCACGCACGTATCCCGTTTGAGCAGTTGATCGGCTCGGGCCATGCCCACGGCCGTGCTTATCGCTGTGCCGGCGTGCCCGACGCTGAACAGGTCATACGGACCTTCGGCGGGTTCCGGGAATCCGGAAATACCACCGCTTTTACGAAGAGTGGAAAACCGTTTGTAGCGGCCGGTAATAAGCTTGTGCGGATAGCATTGGTGGCCCACATCCCACAAAAGCCGGTCGTGGGGCATATTAAAAACGCGATGCAGGGCGAGGCATACTTCCACGGTTCCAAGATTAGGTGCCAGGTGACCGCCATTCGTGCTGACCGTGTTTACGATTGTCTGCCGGATTTCCGCCGCTAGAGCCGTTAACTGCTCCATCGTGAGGTGTTTCAGATCGGCTGGCGATTCAATCGTATCCAGAATTTTGGTCATAGTCTTCGTTCTCACATAGTCCTTCGGTTTCATGGATTCCGCCATCCAGACGAAAATTTAAGCCTTGACGGAAGTTTTATGCTGCCGCGCGGCAATACACAATTCTACCCGTTATCAGGCCTTGGCCAAAACGCCTTTCGGCAGTCCCACCACTGGCCGACCATTTCCATGCTTTCGTTCCGCCAGTTGCTTACATCCGTATAAGCCCAACACTGCCGAGACGGGCAGTGCCCAAAAAATAAACTGAGCCTGCCTGCTTAAGAATGATATTCTAGCAGCGGTGGAAAGAAAAGCCGCAAAGCAAGGCAGACTCAATGATTTTTGTGTCACAAATGGAGAAAATAGCGGCAGTTTTCCGACCGTTCACCATAAAATTCAAGGCTAAAGGCATTTTATAGACCAATTTTCACCCATAAGGCTGTTCGACTGCCCGCGGCAACCGATTTTACAAATAGCGTCATTAATTCCCCGCGGTGTCATGTAGCACTGGTGAATCATGAATATTCAGATTTTTTACCCGCTTGAAATTCGCGGCAACCACACCCTTGGCCAGTTTGGCTTGAAACCGGTTAATGCGCAGGCCATTGACATCCCGGCACGCAATCGCCGGTCGTAAATCGGTCTTTTGAAAACTGACTTTCACATTGGAAAGCTCAATATGGCGAGCGTGGCGGATAAAAACCCCATAAGCGGGCATCACGCCTATATGTCGCGGTCCGGGGTAGCTCGCACCGAGTTCGGGTGGAATCCGCTGGGCTTGTTTACGCGTGCCGCCGCCCTTAAAAATAAGGCGAATATTGCTTAAACGAATATCGCGTACATCATGCCCGGGCAGCCCGGCAATCTGAATGCCGCTCGTCGAATCAATATTCGTCGCCAAAATATTGCTGATCAGAATATGCTTCAAATGACCGGTTCGCACTGGCGGTGGTGCCCGGTTGCGGTCCCCCAGCGCGATGTAAATAGGGCAAACCTTGACGTTGTACATGGCAATATTGGAAATGGTAATATTTTCCAGCACACCGCCGTCAACCTCTTCAATGGCCAATCCCATGCAGTCGCGGAACGTGCAGTTGGAAATGGTGATATTTTTAAAGCCCCCATCCGATTCCGTTCCCAATTTGATGCGCCCATATTCCCCCCTGCTGGGGAGCATTTTCCCGTTAAGAAGAGTCCCTTCCTTAAAGCCGGAAAGTTGGCAATTCGTAATGACGACATTTTCGGTCGGGCGAAGTTGGTGAAAAGCATCCGTACTTTTCAGGCAAAGGCCATCATCTCGTGGCGAATTAATTCGGCAATTCGAGACGCAGACATTGCGGCAGGCATCGATATCCACCCCATCGCGATTGGTGTCGATCGTCAGGTTATTGAGTGTCAGCAGGTCACAGCCGGTGGCCAGAATGCCGAAATGGCCTCCGTGAAAAATGGTAACATCACGCAATACGACGTTCGTGCAAAGCTCCAGGGCAATCGCTTTATCGCCTTTGTTCACCGGGCCGTGGTTGACGCCTTTGTCCCATCGAATCAGGCCTCCGCCATTAATAGTTCCCATGCCGGTAATCGCGACGTTGTGCAGACCTACACCCCAGATAAGGCTATTGTGAAAATAGGTATGACCGCCATCCTGATATGCAGTTCCATGGAACGGTTCCGGCGGGTCATACGCATGCATGGATTGCGGCGCACCGAGGATTGTGGTGCCGGAGTCAAGGTGAAGATTAATATTGTTTTTCAGGTGAATGCTGCCGCATAAATAAATTCCGGCAGGAATTTCCACTGTTCCACCACCGGTATTTGCAGCGGCAAGAATGGCCCGGTTAATTGCGGGGCTGTCCAGGTGTTTGCCGTTGCCCAGTGCTCCGTAGTTGCGCACATTGTAAACGCCCAAGGCCGGTCTCGGAATGGAAGTGGGGGGGGTGGCCAAGGCGGTGGAATTGAAAATTCCGCCAAACGCTACGAAACACAGGTTGACCAAGAGATATCGGAGCATTCCAGATTGAGTGCGAATCATAATGCGTATCTCCAAATAGTTCAGAGGCAACTCCGGTTGGATAGATATCCATTTCCGCATTTGCAGGGGCGTTAAAGTAAAGCAGGCCATCGCATTTTGCAACCAATTTTGCGAGCAAATTGCGATTAAATTGTGCGCAAAATTATTGGGTGCGATTTGCGGCTTTTATACCCAATTGGAAAATAGGGGCCGGCCAGCAGGCCGCCGGACATTCCGCGTTTGGCGAAATTCGAGATGTCAGCCAATTTATGGTTTGGGTGCGGGCTTGACTGATTCTACCATGCCTTTGACTTGGAACGGCGTAGGCGAGGAGTTGTTAAAATCTTTCAGAAGAAGGTCATAGCGGTAGTCGCGCACCGCCAGCAGTCGAATGCGTGACGCCGACGGGAGAATGCGATACACCGCCAGTACATGGCGGCGGGGATCTGCCAGCAAGAACCCCCAATCATTGCGCCCCAATTGCGCCGGCATCAAATAGGTGCCATCTGACATGTGCATTGCCCCACCCATTGGCGGTGCCGCCTGCACGCTTCCCGCCAGAGAAATATCCGCAGGAAATATCCGATCGGATGTTTGATGAAATACCATCACTAGTCCATTGGCGAGCAACGCGATTGCCGCACACCAGATTGCCGTCACAAGACCAAAACGTCGATATTCACCATTGTTTTTCATGACCACATACTAAGCGGTCGGCCGGTCCGTTCGCAAGCGCCCGTATGAGTGATCTGTCGCGTTTTCAAAGTTGGAGTTGATTGGCCGCAAACACGCCAGATGCCAGGCGTTGGCGGCGAAAACCGGGGCCAACGACAGGCTCTGCGATTTTTCTGGCGGCCTTAACTCTTTTACGGGGCGTGCCCCGACGGCGCGGGATACTTCCCGCTTTGGCGATTCGCGACTCTAATCTATTTTTTAATTTCCATCACTTTGTGCATGATTCCGCTGCGGTTAGGAACATTGGCACGTTCGTCTATTTTGCCGGGGCATTCTGCGGTGCCGTGGTTGGCGTTCCAAGAGGATCCCACGCGCGGCCATCACGTGCGAGCAGGGCATCGGCTTCCTCCGGCCCCCAACTTCCCGGCGCGTACGATGAGAGTTTCACCGCATCGGCTTTCCATGCATCTTCAATCGCATCAATGATCGCCCAGGATCCTTCAACTTCGTCGCGGCGGATAAACAGTGTTGAGTCGCCAATAATTGCATCCAGCAGCAGGCGCTCGTATGCTTCCGGCGAATAGCTGCCAAAGGCTTCATGGTATTCAAAATCCAGGGCCGCGCGGGCGATTTGCGTAACAGTACCCGGGATTTTCGCGTTCATTAGAAGTGAAATTCCTTCGTTGGGTCCAACCCGCACCTTTAGTACATTGCGTTCCAGTCGGCGGCCGGGTGCGTTAAAAAGAACGCCCGGTGCGGAATTAAAATGGATATTGACTTCCGAGCCTTGCAGTTTCATCTGCTTGCCACTTCGCAGATAAAACGGCACGCCCTGCCACCGCCAGTTGTTGATATAAAGCTTTACCGCCGCATAGGTTTCAGTGGTGCTTTCAGGGGAAACACGGTCCTCCTGCCGGTAGGCCTTTACGGGTTTGCTTTTGTTTTCACCGGCTGCATACTGGCCACGTACTGTCCATTGGGCCGCCTGGTCCGCCGAATAGGGCGGAATGGATTTAAGCACGCGGACTTTTTCATCGCGGATCGCATCGCCATCCAGCGCCACCGGCGGCTCCATGGCAATCAGTGTCAACAATTGCATTAAATGGTTTTGCACCATGTCCCGCAGGGTGCCGGCACTTTCAAAGTATCCGCCGCGGCCTTCCACGCCCAGTGTTTCCCCCACGGTAATCTGAACATGGTCCACATATCGGCGGTTCCAGATAGGTTCAAAAATACCGTTGGCAAAGCGCAGCACCAGCAGGTTCTGCACGGTTTGTTTGCCCAGGTAATGGTCTATGCGA
>JAJZOA010000307.1 GCA_021852225.1 Planctomycetota bacterium | reverse complement strand
ATCCGCGGAGTGTGGGATTATTCCCCAGCCGACTGGATCGCGTATCGCCGGAAATGCTGACGCTGGTGACGGTAAACAACTGGTCCAGCCGCCCCGGAGGCAGAGTGGCGAGGCGCGGGGTTTTTGCGGCGAGTTGATCTTTCAAGTCCGCCACTTTTGCGCGTTCACTTTTTAATTGACTTTCAAGCAGCGTGTTCTGATTCTGCAGCGCCACGTTCTGCCGGTATAGAGGCGCGTTTTTCGCATAATTAGCGCAGCCCCCCATCAGGCCCGACAGGCCAACAATGGCCAGAAAGCCCGCCAGTGGACACATGCGGGCTCGCATATTAACTGGAATTCGCCCGCACTTTCCAACCAACCGTTGGCTTACATCAGCGCTGCATTGCGGCATAAGATGAACTCGCTTGTATCCAGTGAAAAACTGAAACCCGCCAAAATTACTGGTCGGCTGAATCGGTGGTCCCGTCCGGCGGCGCAAGGTCGCTTCCGCGGACCACCGGCGATTCGGGCATTCGTTCCAGCTTTTTATCGACTACGCCATAGGTAATCGCTTCATCGGCTTCCAGCCACAGGTTGCGATCGCAATCGCGATGAACCTTTTCCACGGTTTGCCCGGTATGAAACGACATAATCTCGTACATTCTGGTTCTAAGACGCAGCATTTCACGGGCTTCAATGGATAAGTCGGTCGCGGTGCCCTGCATGACTCCGGAAATCAGCGGCTGGTGAATCATGACGCGGCTGTTAGGCAGCGCAAACCGCTTGCCTTTGCGGCCGGCCGCCAGAAGCCATGCCCCCATGCTGGCCGCAAGGCCGACACATGTGGTGGCCACATCGCAGCGCAGGAACTGCATGGTGTCATAGATCGCCAGACCCGCGGTAACCGATCCGCCCGGGCTGTTGATATAAAAATGAATATCAGTCTTGGAATCTTCGTTGGAGAGAAAAAGCAACTGGGCGATGACCAGATTCGCGACTTCATCATCAACCGGTCCGGCCATAAAAATTACCCGGTCGCGCAGCAGTCGCGAAAATATATCATAAGAACGTTCGCCACGGCCGCTTCGTTCCACCACAATGGGAACCAGCGTGTTGGCGGTGGGGTTGTTCTGATACGCCTGACGGATGACATTGGCGGGGTCACCGGAAAACTTCAGCATGTAAGACTCCTGCAAGAGAAAAAAACGTTGTTTAAGCGTAGCCGCCGCCCACTCCGCTGGCAACTGAACCTCTTATTCCTGTTCCATACTTCCACACAGGCCACCCAGGATTTATCCAGCCGATGAATCCGCAGGCGTAAACTGATGCAACGCCCGCCGCACCCGGTCCAGCGTTCGTTGCCGCCCCAACAGCAGAATGGTTTCCAGCATTGGGGGTGAAACCGCGCCCCCGGCAAGGGCGACGCGCAAAACTTGCGCAGCTTCGCCCCGCTTTTCGCCCATGGCAATAATACGCTCCATGGCGGAATTAAGAGAGGCCGCGTCCCAGGCCGCCACGGCTGAAAGTATATCATGAATCGGGGCCAGCCATCGCCAGCCCTGATTACGAACAATGAATTTTTCACCCGCAGCGCCGTCAATCTGGGGTTCGATGAAAAAGAACCGGGAATTTTCGGCCATTTCGCCGAACGTGGCCATGCGTTCCTGATACATAGCCAGTATCCGCCGCAGGCTGGATTCATCAGCGTTTGCCAGCGGGTAATCCTTCACCTGGCAGAAGCTGCGCACGGCGAGAACCAGACTGTCTGCGGGCGAGCGACGTATATATTCACCATTCATCCACTGAAGTTTTTTGCGGTCAAATCGGCCACTGGTTTTGCCAATGCTCTCAAGTGAAAACAGATTCAGCATTTCCGCACGGGTCAGAATTTCGCGATTCTCTCCAGGCGACCAGCCGATGAGGGCTATAAAATTAAGCAGCGCGTCGGCCATGTAACCGCTGCGGCGGAAATCCTGGACATCAATTTCCGGCAGCGAAACACCAATGGCAGCGGCCAGCAGCGCGGCCAACGCGGTGTCGTCATTCTTCTTGGCGACAAAATCCACAATTGCCTGCCGGTCGGTTTTCAGACTGTCAGCCAGAGCGGCATAAGCCGGATCATTTTTCTGGCGGGCATAAAGCTGCAAGGCCTGACGCGCCGCTTTAGCTTTGTCGCGCTTGGACATTTTGGTATTGTCCATATTAAACACCAGCGGCATGTGGGCGTGGCGTGGCGGCACCCAGCCGAGCGCGGCATAAAGGCCCAAATGCTTCGGCGTGTTCATCAGATGCTCCTGCGCACGAAGCACATGGGTAATACCCATCAGATGGTCATCCACCACCACCGCAAAATGATAGGTTGGAAAGCCATCTGATTTACGTATGACAATATCATCATGCTCATCGCCAGCCACGCGAATATCGCCCAGAATCTCGTCGGTGAACTGAATCTCCTCCCATGGCATGGCAAACCGAATCACGCAGGGGCCTTCACCTTTGGCGGCACGGCCCGGCATGTTCTGGCGGTAACGGAAAGGCTTTTTGGCCTTTTCGGCGGCCATTCGCATGGCGGCAAGCTGCTGGGGCGTTTCATACGCTTCATAGGCCAGCCCGCGTTCGATAAGATGATGAAGATATTGGTTATAAATATCCAGACGGGTACTCTGGAAATATTCATTTTTGCCCGCGCCGGGAACAGGGCCAAAATCCCAGTTCAACCCCAGCCATTGCAAATCACTTAGAATGCCCGCCGCGGATTCGGCTGTGGATCGCACCTGATCGGTATCTTCAATACGCAATACAAACTGCCCGTTATTTTTTCGCGCATAAAGCCAGTTGAACAGCGCGGTCCGCGCGCCGCCCACATGTAGAAAGCCGGTCGGAGAGGGCGCAAATCGCGTGCGAACCGGCGTCATAACGGCATTCAAACTGTCGGTCATAAACTTAATTTTCCAGATTGATCAAGTAAGAACTGAAACTCAAAAGCCATATTCTTTCCACCGGCGGCTCACGGTGGCAATGGTCGCGTCATCCATGGAAATTTCCTCAGGCCAGTCGCGCACGGTACCCTCGCCGGGCCACTTCCGCGTTGCATCAATTCCCATTTTACTGCCAGCACCCATGAACGGAGCGGCATGGTCAAGAATATCCAGCGGACCTTCGGCAATAAACGTATCCCGCCGGGGGTCCACGTTGGCCGCCACATGAAACAGCACATCATCAAGGTTGTGCACATCCACATGTTCATCCACCACGATCACCATTTTGGTCCAGGCCATCTGGCCCGCGCCCCAGACGGCGTGAATCACCTTGCGAGCATGGTAGGGATAATCCTTTCGGATTTTCAGCACCGCGCAATTATGAAACGCCCCGAACATGGGCAGGTCATAATCCACGATGTCCGGTATCAGAATTTTCAGCAGCGGCAGAAACAGACGCTCCGTTGCCTTGCCCAGATAATAATCTTCCTGCGGCGGCTTGCCGACAATAGTGGTCGGATAAACCGGATTTTTCCGATGCGTCACAGCCGTTACGCGAAAAACCGGATATTGGTCGGCCAGCGAATAAAAGCCGGTATGGTCGCCAAACGGCCCTTCCAGGATCGTCTGGGCCGGATCAACAAAGCCTTCAATCACTATTTCCGCATTGGCCGGAACTTCCAGAGGAATGGTTTTACACGCCACAAGGTCCAGCCCCCGGCCCATTAAAAAGCCCGCAAAAAGATGCTCATCAATTCCCGGCGGCAGCGGCGCGGTGGCGGCATAAGGCAGCACGCTTTCCCCGCCAAGCACAATCGCCAGCGGGCACGGCTTGCCCAGCTTTTTCCAGGCACGAAAATGCCGGGCGCCATCATGGTGCATGTGCCAGTGCATTGCGGTGAGTTTTTTGTCAAAGACCTGCACGCGATACATGCCCATATTCCGCGATCCGGTTTCAGGATGTCGGGTAATCACCTGACCCAGCGTAATATATTTGCCGCCATCTTTTGGCCAGCATTGAATCACGGGCAATCGGGTAATGTCCGCATCATCGGTGTGCACCTCCTGCTGGCACAGGGCGGCACCGGAACGCACTTTCGGGCCGTATCCGGCAAGTTTCAGCAGGTCCAGCCCTTTGCGAATTTTGTCCATCAGCCCGACCGGAGGTTCTGGTCTGGTAAGCTCCGCAATGCGCTGCGCCAAAACATCCAGATTGTCGCACCCCAGCGCCTTATGCAGCCGGTCATAGGAACCAAAGGTGTTGATCGCCAGGGGAATATCGCTCCCTTTGACATGGGTAAACAACAGGGCCTGATTGGTTCCCTGCGTGCCGTGCAATGGGTTTGCCCCGCCGAAGGGTGGCGGCCCGGAGGCCGGCCACTGACCGCTGCGCGTCGGCGACTTGCTGACGCGATCGGCAATTTCCGCCACCTCCAGCACGGGATCTACGGTTGCAGAAATACGGCGGAGTTCGCCGGCCTTTTCCAGAGCGGTCAGAAAGGATTGAAGATCGTCATACGCCATGCACATTTTTCCTTAGGCCATTACAGGTTCCACGATATTAGGCGGGGAAGCCGCCATCTGCAATTGCCCTGGCCACGGCCCCGCAAAATCGGCGTGAGGTCCGCCGACCACTGGCCCTGCCGCCCCGGCTGGCCTAAACTACCATACTTTGGCTTGCAGGAGATTGCCCTTGAGCACCGACAAACAGGACCTGTCCCAGTTGACGCAGGACATCATTGCCAGCTATGGCCGGTATGCTGAGACACAGTACATCGGCGCCACATTTCTGCCCAATCGCGACGTGGTGATTCAACTGGTCAAGACAATGCGGGAATTGCTGTTCCCCGGCTTTTTCGGCCGCCAGAATCTGACCCAGGCTGATTTACAGTTTCATGTCAGTTCCATTCTTGGTTCTGTCCGCGACATGCTGTTTGACCAGGTTCGACGCGCGATCCGCCACCAGCATCAGCGTTCCGGTAAAGGAGACTGCCCGAATTGTGACACGACCGCGGCAGCCGTTACCGACGAATTTCTCGGATCAATACCGCGTCTGCGGGAAATTCTGGCCACCGACGCCCAGGCGGCTTTTGAGGGCGACCCGGCGGCGGGCAGCGTCGATGAAATTATTTTCTGCTATCCGGGGTATCTGGCCATCACGATATATCGCATTTCACACGAACTCCACCGGCTGGGCGTTCCACTGGTGCCGCGCATCATGAGTGAATACGCCCACAGCCTGACGGGTATTGACATTCATCCGGGCGCGGAAATCAGCAACTATTTCTTTATAGACCACGGCACCGGTGTGGTCATTGGTGAAACCACACACATTGGCCGCAACGTAAAAATTTATCAGGGCGTAACGCTGGGCGCGCTTTCCACGCGCGGCGGGCAGTCATTGCGCGGTTCCAAGCGCCACCCCACGCTGCAGGATGATGTGATGGTGTATCCCAACGCCAGCATTCTTGGAGGAGATACAGTGGTAGGACGCGGTGCGACCATCAATGGCAATGTATTTGTTACCCAGTCGGTTCCGCCTAACACCCGGGTCAGCGTAAAGCACCCGGAACTGCAATACCGCAATCGGCCGCCGCGGGAATTTGTTCAGGAACAGCCGCTTGATTTTCAGATTTAACCGGAACCTTCATATGGCTGGCACCTTGCACGCGCGACCGCACGGTCCCTATGCGACCGCGAGGCCCATCAGCCAACGCGTGCGCCCGATTCCCAATGATGTCGGCGCCTGGTAAATTTCAGGTACGCATGCCGCGTGGTTCGGCAAGTAAATAATGAAAATATTTCACATCTACATGGCCGTTTTCAGCATTGTTGTTGAAAGTGAAAATGCCGATCCGATCGCCCCGATAAAATCCCCAAGCCAGCCGAAATTTATCGCCGAAATCCACAAACCGGCGACCGTCCAGACTAAACGAAAACCGGCTTTGTCCGTTGATGTCCCAGATGGACCTGAACCAGACCACGGAGGCCGTCATCGCCAGGCCATACGTCAGCTTCCCATTATGGTTAAACGCAATATGCGTCTGGTCGCCCCGCCGGGCCGCACCAATGGTCCAGAAATGTGATGCAAAATGGCATATCCCCGCGTGTTGGCCGTCGGTCATGCCCGTTATATCCATCTGAACAGTTACCACATTCCGATTGGTTTTAAATACACGCTGAGTAAGCGTGTTACCCGCAGTTAACAGATTATTCGCCCGCAATGGCTTAAACGCGTGAAGCCGCAGGTATCCCGGGCGTTGGGTGAGCGACCATTTGTCGGCGCGCGGCTGGTAATTCCATTCCCATTGGGCCGCCAGAACGGGGCGATCAAAGGTGTCACTGGTCTGCGGAACACAGGGCGCGTGGCCGTGGATGGGCATCCGGTCCCGCCAGACCATATTGCCAATGCCATCCGATCCAATTTTCCCAATAATCGGCCAGTCATCGACCCAGGTTACCGGCAGCAGACAGCAGGCACGGCCATACCAGCGGCCGGAACCCTGGTGCGTCAGGAACCACCATTGGCCGGCCGCGGTGCTTACAAACCCTCCCTGATTCGGTTCATGGTCTATTCGCGGATTCACGTGCATAAGCTGGCGCGTTTCCCATGGTCCATCGAGGCGTCGAGACCTATCCATCATCGGTACGCGCCCTTCGCGCTGCACCTGACTGTAATAGTGATAATACCAGCCGTTGATCTTATAAAGTTTATTCGCCTCACTGCCGCGCGACTGGTGAATAACCCGTCCGGAACCGGGAATGATTCTCCGTCCATCGGCGGTCAGCTTGAAAAGATAAATTTTATAGCCGGCGGAAAAATGGCTGGTCACAAGATAGCCTTGCCCGTCGTCATCCCAGAACGGACACGGATCATCCCAGCCGGCGGCGCGCATTACCGCATGAATCGGCGTCCATGGCCCGGAAATATTGTCGGCCGTACTCATGAAAATACCTTCATCCGGCGTACAGACATAAATCCAGAATTTATGGTTATGGTGGCGAATTGCCGGTGCCCAGATGCCCCGTCCATAGCGGGCCATGCGGTTCCAGTTCAGTTCGGGAGTAATGCGCGTTAAATCTGTGATCGCATGGCCAACGATGGTCCAGTTCACCAGGTCGCGCGAATGTAAAATAATAATTCCCGGCGAGAACTGAAACGTGGAGGAAATAAAATAATAATCGGTTCCCACACGGATCACATCAATATCGCTGTAGTCCGCCGGCAAAATCGGATTCACATAAGTGCCGTCGCCCTGATCTCCCCAGTTGCCTTGCCGGTTTGGCTGGTCGGCATCTGGCGGAAGCGCCGGCGGCAGGTTGAACCGATTAAATTTATTGCGTGCCACCTGTGCCTGTGCGGCGGCCTGGCGAAAAAGGCCGCGGCCCGCCGAAATAACCGTGCCGACGGCTGCACATGAACGCAGAAAATTCCGTCGGTTGCCGCCACTTAGTGCGCCCATGGTTCATCTCCAGATTCTGCCGGCCGGGCAGACATTCTATAGTTTCAGTGGCATGAAATCAAAGCTCGCGATTGGCGCGGAGTTCCCAGCACAATTCCCCGATCAGCGCAAAATCAGGAGGCGCGAACCGGACAAACTACCGCTATCGGGTTCTGATAACAGATCGCTGTTCGTGCCGGGCGCTGTTAACAGTCCGCTTTTACGGACAAAGCGTGTCCCCAGATACGCCATGAACAACCACGTGCCGTATAAGTTAACACTTTAGATCAGGACAGGATTTGCTTGCGATTGCCGGGCATTAACGCCCACGGCACAACCGCCGTTCAGGAGA
This sequence comes from Planctomycetota bacterium, assembly GCA_021852225.1. Next base: position 2,905 of record JAJZOA010000307.1, on the reverse strand, counting down.
TACCCAATGGCAGACACCCACGACTTTGAACAGAAAAGGCTACGAAAGAACGGCTTGTTTTTATTGAGTCTTGCAGGAATTGGGACGCCCAGGCCCGGTAGTTTTTCCGCAGTTCTCGGCGGTCTGGCCATTGGGACGGAAAAGCGGTCTCCTCCGAAGCGCGATATCTGGAGTCTGGCCACGCGGCCGGTAGCGACGTGCTGACATAGCCGTTAACGGCTGAATTTTATCGCGAAGCCGGGATGGCAAAATCGGCGTTGCGGCTGTTCTGTGTTCGCGCGATTCGGGTAGCCGGAGAGTCCCAATTTGATTGCGGCAATGCCGCGGGGTGTGCTACGGCAGGCCGGTCAGCGCCTTCTGCGTCCACCGCCACTGCCGCCGCTGCTACCCCCCCTGCCACTGCGACCACTGCGTTGCGATCGGCCCCGGCTGGAATATCTGCGACTGCCATGCCCAGTTCGCATGGGACGGGCCACGCCCACGGTGGGGCTGTTCGAGTCCTCCGGCGTGGCGGGTGGTTGTGGCACAGGTACCACCGGTTTGGCCGCCGGCACTGTGACTGCTGGCGATGCGGGCGGCGAACCATTGGACGCAACCGGTGCGGGTCTGGGACCGGGCAAAGGAGCGGGGGCAGCCAGCTTCGTCGGCGAGGCCAGACTCTCCCAGAACTGGGCGTTGGCCTGGTAACGGGACAGGGCCTTGACCAGGACATCCATGGCGGCAACCGGGTCACGTCCGATCAGGTCGCGGCGCAACATGCCCGACTTATAGGCATGGGTGGCACCAAGAAGTAATTCTTCTTTTCGGGTGCCGGACGCGGGCAGGTCTATCGCGGGCCAGACCCGCCGCTCGGCCAGTTTTCTGGAAAGCACCAGTTCCATGTTGCCGGTACCCTTGAATTCCTGAAAAATAAGATCATCCATTTTGCTGCCGGTTTCAATGAGGCAGGACGCGATAATGGTAAGCGATCCGCCATTTTCAATATTCCGTGCGGAGCCGAAAATAGCCCGCGGCTCAACCAGCGCACCGGAGTCGACACCGCCGGTCATGGTGCGTCCTGAACTGCCGACAAAATGGTTAAATGCGCGTCCCAACCGGGTAAGCGAATCAAGCACCACCATCACATGATGGCCGAATTCGACCATGCGCCGCGCGCGTTCAATAACCGTTCGCGCTGTACGCACATGAGAAAGGACATCTTCATCGTTATTGCTCGCCCAGACTTCCGCGTTCAGCGTGCGTCGAAAGTCGGTGACTTCCTCGGGGCGTTCATCGACCAGAAGAATGAACACCTTCATATCCGGATGGTTCCGCAGCGTGGCTTCGGCAATCTGTTTCAGCAGCGTGGTCTTACCGGTTTTTGGCGGCGCGACAATCAGCCCGCGCTGTCCGCGGCCAATGGGTGTCAGCAGGTCCATGATACGCATAGAAATGGGGCCGCCCACGGTTTCAAGTTTCAGACGTTCGCGCGGATCAATGACGGTCAGGTCGCCAAATGCGGGCATCTGCCAGTATTCTTCAAGGGTTTTGCCATTCACCGAAACGATGTCCATCACCGCGGGAGCGGGTGACCGCCCATTGGATTTAGCGGTGGCCGTCACCATCAGCCCCGGCCGCAGATGATCCCGTGCAATAACCTCGGCAGAGACGGTGGGGTCCGCCGGCACGGGCTTGAACTTGCGCGATTCGAACCGCAAAAAGCCCTGGCCTTTTTCGGTAATTTCCAGCAGACCCGTCACTGTGGTTTCCTGTACTGTCTGATTGTCTGACACATAACCTCGCTTGAAGTAAATTTCCGGTGCGGCGTTGTTTACTCCGCTTAAATGCCGGATTTTAAATTGATTGTTTCACGGCCATCACCCGCCAGACGGCAAAAACTTCACTGGGGGCCATGGGAACAGCTTTAATATTGCCGCCCGCAATTCAGGATGGCACACCACGGCTGCGGATTAAATCCGGGTAATCCGTTATGACACCGGTGACACCCATGGCGGCACATGCGGCGACTGTGCCGGCGTCGTTGACGGTGTACGTCCACACCGCAAGTCCCGCGCTTCGTATCTGGCCCACCCGTTCCAGCGACAGAATTTCGGTATCTGCCACAATAATTCCCGCCCCAGTCTGAACGCAGCGCTGAGGCAAATCAGTTGTCCATACATCCGCCAGAAGTCCGATTCGGATATTCGGAAGAACCGGTCGCAGCGGGGCAAGCATAAAAGCTTCAAAACTCAAGACCACCGCACGGTCGGTCATGGCAAAATCCGTCAGAATATCCGCCAATATGCCAGCCGATACGGTTGTTTTCAGTTCCAGCACCGGAATCGCCAGATCATCTATGGCCGCCAGAGCCTCAGCCACCGTTGGAATTCGGGTTCCGGCAAAGCGCGGATGTTTCCACGAGCCTGCGTCCAGCCGCAACAGCTCCAGCCGCGTTAATTCGTTTACACGGCCATGCCCATTCGTGGTTCGATCCACTGTTTCATCATGCACCACCACCGGAACGCCATCCGCGGTCTCCCGCACATCAAATTCGATGGCCGCAGCACCCAGACGGATGGCCTCATCAAATGCGGCGACAGTATTTTCCGGGGCGTAAGCGGATGCTCCACGATGGGCTATACCCATCAGGGAGGCGTTTGCCATCTGTTTAGTTATATCACAACGGGCCGCCGCCGCAATAGTGCCGACCACGGGTGAAAAGGCCGGGGTCTGCCAAATTCTCAGGCGGCAGGTTTAAACTGGGATTTCCAGTAGGTTTGCCAGAGGTCACTCTGATGCAAGGCTTCCAATGCCAGACTCCCGTCGGCGTTGCGTTGCTTCCACCGCATACCGATACCCTTAAGTCGCCGGGCTTCTGACTTGCATGAGGATTCTGTCGGTCCTGAGCCTATTTTCATGCCCTTGA
>JAJZOA010000217.1 GCA_021852225.1 Planctomycetota bacterium | reverse complement strand
GGGGAACCATCGCGGCAATGAAGCCGAGCCAGCAGAGACAAACGCGATGGTTCCCCGCCGCCTTCATAAATATGCTATCAACGGTACAAAAAATATTCACCAGCCGCTATGATAGGGTTATGCAAAGCCACTGTGCTAAAGGCAGCAGATTCCGACAGCTGATTTCCGATCACAAAGTACAATGTGCGGAAATCCTCTCGGCGGCCGGACGTGCGGAGGAGGTGCGGAGCACGGTGAAGGAAATACTGACCGAAAATTTTGGAAGTCTTTCAAACAAGGATGCAAGTTTCGTCGTGTTTGGATCATTGGCCCGGGATGAGTGGACCAGCGGAAGCGACCTTGACTGGACATTGGTGATAGATGGGCAGGCTGACCCGGAGCATGCGGTAATTGCCAGGAAAATCGCTCTATCCCTGAAAGAACGCTTCAACGCCCCCGGGGCGACGGGCATATTTGGCACGCTGTCCTTCAGTCACGATCTGGTGCACCGAATCGGTGGCCAGCACGACACAAATCAAAATACAACCCAGCGCATATTGCTATTGCTGGAGGCCGATGCGATTGGGTTGGGGGTCGGTGCGCTTGGGCCGGAGGGCGCTGCATTTGGCCGTGTATTGGAGGCCGTTCTTTTGCGGTACCTGGAAACCGATCCTTCCTCCGGCAAATTGCCCCGATTCCTGCTCAATGACATAGTGCGATTCTGGCGAACGATTGCGGTTGATTTCGCGAATAAACAACGCGAACGGTCCGGCGCCGGCTGGGGACTGCGAAACGCGAAACTCCGTTTGTCGCGAAAATTAATTTTCGCGGCGGGGATGCTGATCTGCTTTGGCTTTGCGAAAACCACCGCGGAATTGAAACCGGCGGAAAAGGACCGGCCGCCAGTCGACATTTTGCGAGGCCTCGTCGGACGCACTCCGCTTGAAGTGCTGGCGTCGGCATGTCTGGATGCGCAACTGAATCTGGCTGCGGTAAATAATATTTTCGAATCGTACAATGCATTTTTAGGCATTTTGGGCGACCAAAGCAAACGTGAAGAGCTTAATGATCTCCGCAGCGAAGGCGCTCAGAAGTCCGCCCTGTTTCAAGAAATCCGCACAATAAGCCGCGATTTCCAGTCAGGTTTGACGACGTTGTTTTTTGAAACCGATTCTTTCCGTAATTTAACGCGCAAATATGGGGTGTTTTAATGCGAAGTATTGGCTTTTCAACAGGTGCACTTGCCAAGGATGATTTTAAAAAGGCAGTTGAAATAAGCCATCGCCAAAAGCTGGGCGCTATTGAGCTTTCCGCCCTGCGCAAGGAGGAACTGCCCGGAATTGTTGGCTGGTTGAAAAACTCGACGACGGCCAGTTTCAACTATGTCTCCATTCACGCGCCAAGCCGCTACGCAGCGGATGAGGAAGTTGCGATTGCCAATTCGCTGCTGCCAGCAATGGAACGTGGGTTTCACATTGTCATCCATCCGGATGCTGTTCGCGAACCCGCACACTGGAAGGCCTTTGGCAGATCGCTTTGCATTGAAAATATGGACAAGCGTAAACCCATTGGCCGCACCGCAACAGAACTGCGGAAGATTTTTAACAAATTGCCGGAAGCCTCGTTTTGCTTTGATATTGGCCACGCGCGGCAGGTCGATCCAACTATGTCCGCCGCAGGCGAAATGCTTCGCGAATTCAGCGGGCGGCTGGCGCAACTGCATGTCAGCGACGTGAATTCAAGCAGCCAGCATGAACGGCTGAACTGGTGCGCCAGTCAGTCGTTTGCCAAAGTTGCCGATCTTGTGCCTGCGGAAACACCCTGGATACTTGAAACGCCGATTGATGCCGCGGGTTCATCCGCGGACAGGGCTATCCAGGAAGAGATAGCCGCCGCCCGGGCAGCGCTGACCCGCTTGAAAAACTGTCAGGCGATTTCGAGAATCATTGGCGAGAAGAATGCCGAAAGTGCCGCCTGGCGGCAATTTGTGCGGAATGAATTAAACCGATCTGAGAAGACGGTGTTGATTCTAATGATTTACGAGAATTATAATGCCGAAACTATCACTGCCAACCTGGGGATCCCCACAAGCCAAATAGATAGCCTGCTGAAATCGGTTCGGCACCGTTTTGAGGAACTAACGGGAAGCGACAAGCCGCCGACCGAAATTCTGGGACTACCGAAGGCCGCAGTTTAGGACGAATGCGCAAATGTGCGGGTTGGCCGCCGATCGTGATTCACTCGCCGCTTGTTCATCTAATGTCGCCACGATCTTTTGCAGTGGCCAATCCAAAGTCCCGTTGGTGATTGGTTTCCTATATTGCATGCAACGAAACCACCCGACAAGGTAAATGCCGTGTCGGCAAAGGTTATCGGCGAGGTAACGATCCGCCAATTGGTCCTTAAGCGCGGCGGTAAGCTCAGGATGCCAGTCCCCCTTAACTTCGATCAATACGCGGAATAATTCCAATTTTTGGCCCGACGCCTCCGCTCCAAAAACTGCAACATAAATATCTGCGCGCTGCCCAGGAGCGCCGACCGAGCCGCTTCTCCGCCGGATTTCCACCTCCCGCAGGGGCAGAATTGCATAGCCGCGAAGCCGTAGCTTAATTTGCCAAAGCAGCCAATCGGATAGATCGTTCTCATCCTTTGGATTCCATTGACTATCCTGCGAGCTCCAAAGCTGCGGTGCCATCGGGTTTTCACCCTGCAGGTCGGCGTTAATCTCACTTAGGATTTCCACCAGCAGCAATTGCAGTTCCGCAGCGTTGCGAACCGTTCGCGAATCTGAATGGGCGGCCAATTGGATAAGATCTTGTGGCTGAATAGGCGTCCAATCTTTGCGGCGAAGATTTTCCTCCGCAATCACGATGGTGTGCTGAAGCCAGGAGAGTTTTGACGACCTGCGCAAAATCAATTTAAGGGAACCTACAGCTTCGGCGGTGCCGCGGTCGCGGAGGTTATCCAGAATTCCGCGCATCAGCCAGCCGACGGATTTTTGACATCCCACAACATGTCCTTCCGAAGAATTCGGCCCCAAATCCATGGCTCCGGGATAGTTGTTTTCCAGCCAGGCAAAAAGCTCCGCGACGTGCCCTTCGGGCAGCGGGGCCAGAAACTCCGGACTGTAGGGCCGTAAGAAGGCAACCCGTTCCACCGCAAGTTTGCCCACTTCAGGATGCGATTGCATCACTTTCCAGACCACTTCCCAGCCCAATTCAGGGGCGTTAAACAGCAATTCGGCGGTTATCAGGCCGGCGTACTCGGTGCAACCCTGCGAAAGATCGATTGTGTCTAGAATGCGCGTGGCAACGCTGGCCGTAGATGTCCGATCAACTATGAAAAGTCTTCCGATGATGTCAGCGGCCGCCCACGGCTTAAGACTTTGAGAATCAATTGTGTCAAGCACCGCGCGGCTCAATCGCTCATCCCAGCACTGGCGCAACAGACCCAATACCTCCATTGTGCCGACTTTTGGCTTCCTATTCTCAAGGTCAATTTTATTCCGCAATGCCTCAATAAATTGATCTGGATCGGCGTGGTATGCGGCTGCGGTAATCTTACAGGGAATGTCAGATTCGCCCCCGATGCCGGAAATTCGGGGAAAGTGCAGGATCGTTGGAATCCATTTGTTCCAGCAATGCGTGCCGATCGCGTTAGATTCTGCGGAGGGCAATTCATGCAATAACACCAGCGCGCGGAAGCCCGCAAGGGAACATTGGCGGAACGTTCCACTACCTATCCATTCGGCATCACGTGGATCGCCGTTTTGCAAATAGGCCAGCGCAGCTGCTCGCAGGCGTGGATACAGTTCGTCAGGGAGCAGCTTCCAGCCGGGTAAATCCCGGATGTTCGGATGGAACGCGTAATGTGTTGCACCGGTCAGCCCGGATTGCAATAGCAAGTCAAGGCGCCACCACGCATCGGGCCGGCCTTTTTCACAAGCCAAAAGAAATTCTACCACGCGGTCGCGAAATTGCCCTTCAGACAACGCTATTGGCGACGCTGGCGAGGCTGATGCCGGCTGATTTACGGCCGATCCCCTTTGCAAAAATGTCTGCCAATTCGCACGCTGACTATCGGCTTGGGTGGAATTCAGGGCCACCGGTGCAATTATGTCTTGAAATTCCAGGCGAAGGGCCTCGCAAGAATTGGCGGCAACTAATAGCGTCTGGAGCTTATCGTCCGACTGAACGTGCCCATAGACCTGATTGATAAGCACGGAGAGGCGCCGGGCCACCACGGCATCCAGCTCTGTCGTGACCTTATTGATGAGCCAGTTGTAATCTTCCGCGACAAGCAGGCCGGCCGAGAAAAGGTTTTGGCTATCAGCGAGGTGGAAGCTTTCCGGGCCGGCGAGCTCGGCAATTGCCACAAGTATTTCGCGCCGCAGCGGGGCATCCGAAAATATGTTCTTCCCATCTTCCGCGTCGGCCATGTGCGAAAATGGCCGTCCTTTAATTGAGCTGCGCGCCCACAGGTAATTGGCCAGCGCTCGCAATACCGCCGGGTTGCCAGACGCCAGACCCGCAGATTGGCGGATGAGAGAATCGGAAAGCCGGTCGAATTCGCCGCGATTAACATATTGTGACAAACAATTAAGAATAATCGGCAGCTCTGCGGCAGGGTCGCGAACGTGCTGAAGCAAATGGAAATCCAGAAACATGCGAAAGGCGCCGTAAAGGTTGGGCTGGCGCGGCGGCTGAATCGTTTTCGCCAGTCGCCGAATTGTGATAAGTCCGCGCGGCCATAGGGCGATCATGACAATTCCGCGGATTTCATCATCCGGATCTGACTGGGCGTCGGAGCAAACTAGCCGTCTTACCCGCTGGACGGTCCCAACATCGTCGATCTGGTGAATTGCCCAGGCTGCTCTTTCCCGCAGGTGGTGATCGTCTGCGGTATCCAGCGCCAATGCGGCAAGCGTATCCAGCAGTGGCGTTGCCCCACACGCCCCTGCAAGGTCAATAGCGAATCGCCGCCGAATTAGGCCCATGGCTTTGTCTGTTATGACGGGCCGAAGCTGGTCCGCGAGTTTCGGGTGGGCGAGCTTACGATAGTGTTCACGTGCACTTATATTGAAATCATTGGCCCTGTCCGACGCGAATGCGTTGAGTATTGACTCAACAATCTTGGATTTCTGCGAGTCACTCAATGCGCCAATGTCTGCCTGCAGCAGAACAAGAGGATCGCTTTTTACCACCTGGTCAAAGAACGACGATTCGATGCTGGCAAGCCATGCGGCCGTTGTGGCAAGTTGTGGGTAGAGGCGGGGATCGCCGGGGAAAATTCTGAAGAACAGGCCCTGCAGCCTGCCCGGTCGATTGATCAATCGCCTTGCGTATTGCGCCGCCAGATATTCAGCTATTGAGCGGTGAACAAACTGGTAACAGCCGCGGTCGGTGCTCAGGAAAAGCCCGGTTCCCAGCACATCTCGAATGTGGGATTCGTTGATGCTGGTGCCGTTGCCATTCCTCGGTTTTGTCTCGCCTGCAAGTTCGCTGATTGCGATCGCACCATTGGCCGTCGGTTCCAGTCCGCTGGCGATTGAGATCAGGCCCTTATTGCCGAATACAACACAACCGGCGATGCGTGTGGCGATGGCCAGCCGATGATCGGGATCGGCCGGGTTGGGAATGAGGCGCTCGCGGCGGCTGTTATTTTGCTCTTCACAAAGCAGGCGGCAGGCCTGTTGGTAAATTTCCTTCTTTGAAGGTGGCAGGCATTTATCCCTCTTAAATATGTTGACAAGCATGACGAGCGTAAATGGAATTTCCGCCAGTGCGACTACTTCCGATTGCGTAAGCGCAGCGACAAAATTCTTTTGATCAAGACCGCAGGCAGTGATCCATTGATCCCGCTGTGATTCATTAAGCGGAAGAAGTTGGTAAACCGCACATCCGCCATGGGCCTCAAACAGTGACTGGAATTTGCGTTCCGTATCCTGCGGCCAGTCTGGCACGCGCGAGGAAATTCGCAAGTTGAGTCGCGGCAAGTGTATCTTGACTGATTCCAGAAGCCGGGTAACGGAGCAACCGATTGTCGGTATGCATAATCGGCCTTCATCCAGGCTGTCGAGAAACAGATGCAGGCAATGCTTGCCATTAAGCCACGCCTTCCAGGTTTCCGATCCTGTAATGGCCTGCTTAAGTTCCTCAACGCTGCTGAAGCTGCCGAGGCTCAGATAGAGAACCTTCTCGCCAGCGAGCTTCGCAATTGCAGCGGCATTTTCGAATTCGCGTGTTTTTCCTATTCCGGGCTCGCCCAGAAGGACAAGGCACTGTTGGCCCCACGGGATGCTGTCGCGACCATTTTCCGAGACGATAAAATCGTGGGGAGAATCTCCCTCGTCTGTCTGGCCACTCGGCGGGCGACGTTGGCAGGTTCTGGGGATGTAGAAGTCGGATCCCATGGGAACATTATGCCGCTGTTGGAAATAGCCGGCAAATGTGGTATTGAATCGATTCGCGGCGGGTGTGCCCGTTTTTACCGGGAAGGGAAAAGCATTGCCGCGGCAATGCAGACAAGAGGTCGGAGAGAGCCGTGAGTTGAGCACATAAGGACAGGACAAAAGCATGGATGTCGCCCCAACATTGCTGCGCCTCCTGCGGCTTACTGTCACTCTCTCCTGTTCACCTGTTCTGACGCGGGCGGCTGAATTGATTCCGCTACCTGGCTGGCAAGACGCCCGCCCCCCAGTTGGCCCGCCAGTGTCTCTGATTTCTTTCTGGGGGTTGGGAGTCTCGCCCGACAAACGGGACAGCCACGATTTTCACCTCTGATGACATTGGCCAACTGATGCTCCCTCACGCCTGATGGGCACACACCTATTGCCGAATCGCGATTCGCAAAAACTATTTGCGCCTCGACGACCGAGCGGTTATTCGCCACCATAACCACTGGCAGGTGAAGCTGGCATTTCACGCACGTGATGCCACGATGGAGGTAAACCAAATGATGTCTCTTCAATGCGCAGAATGTACATTCGCCGTCACTGGCGTGGCCATAACCGGCACCGGCCCGTTCGCAACCATTTCACGAGGATCGCAGAAATGAAAATCAAATCGGCCAAATCAGCCGGATCCAGCCGCCACCAGCCTGATGCGCAGCCGACAAAAGCACGGAAGGTTTCACACCTTGTTCAACCGGCGAAAACGGGCCTGGAAGAGTGGCAGATCGCCTTGCGAAGGCAGTACGGGCAGGAGCAGATTTTCGGGTTGCGGAACGCAGGCACCCAAAAAGTCTTTTCCGATTTTCAGGTCACGAATCCAATCACCAATGGAACCTACCGGGTGGTCATACGCGGGGAACAAGACGAGGCCAAGCAGCGGAAGCGGGCGGCGTTTTCCGCACGCATCAATGCATTGGTCTAATATTCATTTTCATCCAGCCGTGATTGCAGCGACGCAAGGGCTGTCCGCTGGTCCGAACTGAGCTTCTGCCGCGGCACGGCAAGCAGGCAGGAAAGGCCATGACGTTCGATATTATAGCGCATGACACCCGTGAACTGTCGGCCGATGCGCAGCCACGCCTGCCCGAGCGTCATTAACTGCCTTGCTTTTGTCGCATTGGCGGTGTCCGCGCGGGCCACGCGGGCAATGAAGCCGTTGTGGGAATCCGCAAGATATTCCAGTCCCCTGCTCCAATTATCCTTTACGAAACATTCGTATGCGCCGACAGCAAATTCCCGGCGGCCGGATTTTCGTCCGTTTTCCAGTGCTCGTTGCGCTGCTTTGTATTGTCGGCGCAGAGTTTGTGCCGGCCGCAGTCCGTTGATCATCAGCATGGCCAGTCGTTTGTCGGCAGGCCCGGTGGTGCGGGCGGCGGCGGTCCGGATTTGCCGGAAAAGACGACGAATTTGTTGCCGTGACTGGCCGGCAAGCAAAACCGGCATGGCTTTGGGCAGGGCTTCGATGGCCGAATCATATTGCTGGCCCGCGGCAATCTTAACCAAAATACCGCCCGGCCGGCCCCCCTTTTCCGCAAGCTTCCACCATTCCGCCGCCAATTTCAAATGGCCGGTCACGGAATTATCCTGCGCCAAAGTTGCCATATGGTCGGCTTGACTGATTTTCGCACCGGAAAGATAACGCGATGCCGTGGTCCAGTCGTTATGCACTGCGGCGGCAAAAGCTGCGGCACCCAGATTCGCCCCCGTATTCGTTGGGTGCGAACGCAGGTATGCCGGCAGAACCCGGTAGAAAATCCACGCGCGATCCCCCAGTTTACTCTGGTTGATCAACTGTTTTTGGTGGCGGCCGAGTTTAATCCACGCGTTGCGGCGCCGGATTGCCAGGCCGGCCTTTGCCAAGGCGATCGAATCGCTGAAATCATTGGCGGCAATAGCCTTTTTCTCCAGCTTCTGGAGCAGGGCAAAGCTCCGCCGTGGATGAATTTGTATGGATGATGCGCCAAGCGCTGTAAATAACGCGGCCGAAAGTTTATAGGGGTTGGCTTTGTATTGATTAAGAATCGCCTGAACCGCATTTAGCCCCAGCCGTGGATCGCCCGCTTTTCCGGCAAGCCGCACGGCCATTTCCAGTGCGGCATACTGCAATGCCGGTTCGGAGGAATCCACGGAAAATTTGTCCACCAGCGATGTGGCGAAAAGTTCACAATTATTGGGCGTAATCTTTTTGTATTTCTCGCTGAACTGCGAGGCTACGCTGCGACTGGCGCTGCGCATCGCGGCCGCGGAAGGAAGCGGTTTGGTTCCAGTGACGGCCAATGTTACATTGAAACCCTGATTTTCGCTCGTTTTGCCCGCTACCGGTGCGGCCGCGGCAAACAAGGACAGGCCTATCGCCGCGCCCGCCGGCACACGGCAAAAGCTGATCCATCGAATTCCCGTATTTTCCCGCTGATGCCCCGGCCGGATGGTGTGTCCCGCCAAATCGCGGGAAAAGATTGATGCGGCGGTATGTAACAGGTGGCGGGTGACGGGCATCGGTTCACTTCCTTTCCGTCAGGCGGCAGTGATGGGTGTAATTCAGAGCCTGCATGGTACACACCGCAAACCGAGGTCGGGCCGGCTCAGCCGATCATCTTCCGGCGGCCGATGAAGTAATAAAGCAGAATGCCAATATACGGAAGTACCAATATAACTACAATCCAGAGTATTTTTGTGGAATTGGGTACTTCGGCTTTAATTATTTCGAGGATCATAACAATACTGATGACCAAGTATAACAATCCAAGAACATAATACATTGCCTGACTCCATTTCATAGGCGGACAGCTGTTGTCTGCACTTTAAACTCAGCCGGGGTCCGCATTGCGCGGCTGATCAGCATCCAATTAATACAACACCCTGATCGAAGGTTTGTTGTATTTCTTTTTAAGAAATACCCGAAAACAGTGCTTTAACCGGCTTTCCACGGCCCCGGGGGCGTCCGTCGGCCGTCTTAAGGCATATTTGCAAGGCGAATTACTTCATTACCCAAGTATGGCTTAAAAGCTGCGGTCGGGGAGTTATGTGAATGGAATGGCCCGGAATCCAGTAGTGCAGCACCAATGTTTTATGAAGTACAATATTTCGGCCGGTAATCGGGTCTTTTTGGGTCGCCGTTTCACCGGACAGGCCGCTGATAAACAGCCGAAAGCCGCGTGCGGTCGCGGGCAAATGGGTAAAGACTACAACACTCTGCTTGGCGTTATCGGCACCCTGAAGGAGCCGGCCGGCGATCAGCATTGGGTTAATAAGAAACGGTTTAGCGGAAACCGCCTTTATTTTATTGAAAAGCCGCGGCGCAACGGCTGCCACCGGCGCCAGAATCTTGCCGTTATCAGCGATCAGTTCAAATTGGGGATTAAAAAACATATCCTTATGGGTATTATTAATGACTGTATAAGTCATAAACCAATATTTCACAACATGTTGCGCTGTGCCGCTGCCGCGGACTACCATCAGCCTTTTGGGTGCTGAATGCCGGAATGTTATTTGCCAGCTTCGCGTCACCAGCGATGGACGCGGGGCCAAATGATGGGCCAACCCGGCCGGAACGGCCAGAAAAGCACCAGCGACAGATGCCAGCAGCATGGCGCTGCCAAAAAGTGCACCACGTATGGTTTGCGTACGCATAATGATTCAAGCCTCCGCTGTTCAGGCCGCCGCAGCGAGCCACATCAGAACCGATGCGGGCACACGGCGGATATTCTAGCCGGACCGTAAACCGCAGGCCAGTGCGGCACGCTATTAAAGTAACTTGGACCGGCGGCCAGAGCAAGTCTACCCGGGTGCGACAGTGTTTCCAGGCGTGGCAATTTTTCCGGGCAGGGCTAATTTGGTAGGATAAGTGCATAGCAATCGTGTGGTTGCGTGAAGTTTAACCGGGTCAAGGACTGACCCAAGGAGTACAGTTATGGATGGTGGCCCAGTGATCAAGGTAGACACGTACTTTGAGGAGATGCGGGAGATGACGCAGGGCATGCTGCGGGAGGTTGCCGAAGCGGTGAACAGGGCACCGGATGGGGCGTGGATTAATGGCAGCGAGATGCAGGTTCGAGATGCGATTGCGGCGTTTCGCCGCAAGGCCTTCGAAAAGGCCTTGCAGATGCGGATGGATGCGGCGCAAGCCGCTTTTTCCCCCGGTGGATGCGGTAACGGGTAAACGCTTGCGGAACAAGGGTCCTGAGAACCGCAGTACGGCCACGGCCAATGGCCGCGTGGAGTTGAAGCGTCGGCGGTGGCAGATCAAGGGTGTTGGAAGTTGTACGCCAATTGATCAGTTGTTAGACAAGGCGGAGGCGACGATCAGTTTGGGGCTGCGGGTGTTGTGTTGTCGCCAGAACGCCGATGCACGCAGTTTTGATAAGGCGGCGGAAACCTTGGCGGAGGTGGGGCAGGTGCGTGTGAGCGGGAGATACTATCAAAAGTTGTGGACGGAAGCAAATCAGGCGGCCTGTTTTTTAACTCCATTTTCGAATTGGATTCCCGCCAATACGTCGGCAATCAGTTCCGAGCCGTTGAGTCTCTGA
>JAJZOA010000094.1 GCA_021852225.1 Planctomycetota bacterium | reverse complement strand
ATTGATGGGGCCAAAATAACAGCGACTGCGGCTCCGGAAGCGGCGGCGTCCTGAAGCAATTTTCCAATGTTGCGCGTGGCACGGTAACTGGTCTGTACCCCAAGGCCATAATGCACAATTGCGGTATGGTCCCCGTTCCAATGCGATCTTCGCAGTTGGGCCATCAGCCGGTCGGCCGTCTGCGGGGTTTCCAGTGTGTTAATCACGAAGACATCCGCCTTGGGCAGAAGTTGCGCCGGAATAAGGCCGCGGTCGCGCAACAGAATTTCCAGAACCACATCACCCATGCCGAATCCGACCGCGGGCATGGCTGGCCCGCCGAAGGTTTCAACAAGGCGGTCATAACGACCGCCGCCTGCCAAGGCGCGATTTTCGCCGTGAGCGTCGGATACTTCAAAAACAAAACCGGTGTAATAGGCCAAGCCGCGGACAATACTGATATCAAAGCGGCAGATGTCGCCGAGTCCCATGGCCTCCAGGCGGGCCTGAAACTGGCTGATGGCGGCGGTAATATCCGCGGGCCACGCGCTCATTAATTTGGCCAGCGCCGGTGAACCATGCCCCTCTTTTATGGCGTGGCTGATTAATTCGAAATTTTCCACTTCAATGGAGGGGCATCCGCGTTGTTCATACATGGCCCGCCGGCCATGCGCATCAAGTTTTTGCAGACGATCGAGAATGTAATAGGCGTCCGGCAATCGCGGTTCGGCAACAAAAGTCGCCTGCAAGGCCCGTGTGAGAAGTTCGCGATGGTTCCAGCCGATGCGGAAATCCGCCGCGGAAAGCCCCAGTTCGAACAGCGCGTCGGCACATAATCCGAGGCATTCGCCATCCGCCCGGTCGCCCGCTTCGCCCACGAAGTCCACATTCCATTGCATAAATTCCCGCAGGCGTCCTTTCTGCGGTTGTTCCGCGCGGTAGCAGCGCGGTATCGAGAACCATTTGATGGGCCGGGGCAAACCCGCGGCGCGCTGCGCGATCATGCGGGCAAGTGTGGGAGTAAATTCCGGCCGCAGGGCCAGGTCGCGTTCCCCGCGATCGGTAAAGGAAAAAAGCTGGGATACAATTTCGTCGCCGCTTTTGACCTTGTATAGATCAAGTGATTCAAAGGTGGGGCCATCCACTTCCAGAAAGCCGTGGCGCACGGAAACACGGCGCCATGCATCTTCAATATGCCGGCGAACCGCCATTTCCTGGGGATAAAAGTCGCGGGTGCCTTTCGGTGCTTGAAACGATGGTGTTGTCATGGGGAAAAGTGTACGCGATAACGGCAATTTCTTGAAGGACTCGAAGGCGAACCGTTAAACCGTCGCCAAAGGCATGGGTCCTGCCTGATCCGCCAAGCTGAAGCGCTCCGCGGATTTCCCCAGCGGCGGTGACGCTGCCAAAAAGCTCGCGGCTTTCAGTTTTCACAGGATTTTTCATGATTCGGCCCTTTTCGTATAATGCCATCTATGGTGAAAAGAAAAGCGGATTCGGTTGCCGGAAATTTTCCGGTTCAAGGGCTGGCGATCAGGCTTGTTTCAAAGCCGGAAGCGATATTGAAGCTGTTGACCACCGCAATGAATTCCCCGCCGCTGCTTGCGGCGATGGGCACGTGCGATTCGTCCGGCAAAAGCCGGGTGCGAATGGTGGTGATTCGAAAAGTGGATAAAGCGGGCCCGGCCGTTTACGCATGTACCGACATTCAGAGCAAAAAAATAAAAGACATTCAACGATTGGCACTGGGCGAATTGTGTTTCTGGCTTCCGAAATACCGCGTTCAGATTCGCCTGCTGGTTCGCTGGACGGTTTTGAATATGTCAGCCACCGAGTACGGAAACAAAAAGAATCGTCATTTACTTGAGGAACTATGGGCGGGGCTTAGCGCTGCTTCCCGGCGGCTGTTTGACAGTGGACGGCCAGAATTGATTGATCAGACTCAAAGCGGCCGCAAGCTGGAACTCAACGCAAGTGGGACGCCGCCGATGAAATTTGCGGTTTTAGCCGGACAAATCCTTGAGATTGACGCTCTGGCGATTGTGGAACCCGAGCATATTCGTTTTTCGCACCGGAAGACCGGTAAAAACTGGAAGACCGCACGAACGCCCCTGTAAGCCGCAGGCGGATATTGGGCGGAATTTTTTTGCGTCAAAGAATACCATTGCGACGGATGTATTCCATATAGGGTTGCAGGCCTTTTCCAGGGCATTCGGTGGCAACCAATTCCTGATGCGTGTAGCAGTGGTAAATGGGAATCTGGTAAAGCCGCCGCAGCAAAAGACCCATTTGCACAATGCGCCGTTTCTGCTGCGCGGTGGGGCTTTGAACCATGAAGTTGCCCAATGACACCACGCCGATGTTATGAGCGTTCCAGACGTAACGTCCATGGTAGGGTTGCGTGGCGCTGTTCCTGTACTGACGATACTGATCCAGCCAGCGCGGCGGGGCAAAACCATCGCGCACGTGTTCGCCACGGTATTTGAGTTCGCGCAATTGCCATACGCGACCAGCGCG
Source organism: Planctomycetota bacterium (assembly GCA_021852225.1). The sequence goes on along the minus strand of JAJZOA010000094.1, from coordinate 8,498 downwards.
GTCAATGCCAAAATGATAGCCAATATCTTCAAAGCCATCACGGCGCTGACTCTCGCGGATCAGTTCCCAGTAACGGGCCGAACCGGCGTAGGAGTCGTCATAAACCGGTTTCGGATCACCGGTGTGATGAAAGGTAATCAGTCGCACGCCCGCCATTGGCTGAATGGTACGCATGTTCGGGCCGGCCAGCGCCCAGGCTGAGCGCTGAATAATCGGAATTGAACCCACCTCTACCACCGGACTGGCCTTGCGCTGTACCGGTGGGTGGTAGGGCGGCATAACAAAATTCGCCGGGGGAGCATATCCGGTATCCGGCCGGTTCCAGGCGGTGGAGACATCCGCTGGCAGAAAACCACGCGGCAGATTGGAAATGCTGCTGGAGGCATTGGATTGATCAGACGCACACCCGGCCAAGCCCAGAAGCGCAGCGGCCGAACCTGCAGCAAGAAATCCGCGGCGGGAAAGCGATGCCAATTTCGAGGAATTCTTTGATGAATCTGGAACACTGTTTGGCGAGCCGGTGCGGGAGTCGGTTTGCGGAAAAATGTCTTGGGGACTCATGAAAGCTCCTTGCTTTTGGCGATTGACCATTTTTTGCTGGCAAAAGCCTGTGGAAAAATGCCCGCAATTCGGGAGTTCTGCGGGCGAATCGTTCGCGGGCCACAGCTTCACACGTCATCCATGATGCGTTCCGCGATGTCTAAAGCCTAACAACCCGGCGCATCGGATTCAAGTTTGGCGGCAGATTTTTGTCGCCGAAGGCCTTTCCCGTCTATTGATACGTTGAAAGCGGCACGCGGGTTTTCAAAAATACCACCTTTTTTATTTCCCCGGCAAATCAGGCGGTCGGCCGAACCGCGATGCGCCCGATGCGCCGCTTTCCCACCTGAAGAACAGGCTGGCCAGCCACGGAAACCATCAACTTCGGATCGGTCACTTTTTCTCCGGCGAAGCTGACTGCGCCATTTTCCACCAGACGGCGAGCCTCAGACGTGGAGGGGGCAAAACCGACCGCTTTAATCAGGTTCAGTACGCCAATACGGTTGTCGATTATAAGACCCGCATCCACCGCCAGTTCCACTATATTGGACGGAAGTTCACCCTCCGAAAAACGCCGGCGAAAATCATCTGCCGCGGCCCGGGCGGCATCCGCGGAATGGAATTGCTGCACAATGGTTTGGCCCAGGATTTCTTTGGCCTTACGCGGATGCGTCTGCTGGCCATCGATCAGGGAATTAATACGGTCTTCCGGCAGCGGCGTACACAGCCGGAACCAGGCGGGCATGGCCGCATCCGGAATGCTCATGGTTTTGCCGAATTGCTCGGTTGGCGGCTCATTGACGCCGACATAATTGCCAAGCGATTTGCTCATTTTCTGCTGGCCATCGGTACCGATAAGAATCGGCATGATCATGACCACCTGCGGGCGCTGGCCCTGACTTGCCTGAAGGTCTCGTCCGACAAGGTTGTTAAAGGTCTGGTCGGTGCCCCCTAGTTCAACATCGGCGCGGATCATAACCGAATCCCATCCCTGCATCAGGGGATACATGAATTCGTGGATGTAAATAGCCTCGCCGCTTTTGTGCCGGTCATGAAAGGTGTCGCGTTCCAACATACGCGCGACGGTCATCTGCTGGGCAAGTTTTAAAGCGTCGGCGAAATTCATAGCCGACAGCCATTCGCTATTTCGGCGAATTTCCAGTTTTTCAGGACTGGTATCCAGAATTTTCCCCGCTTGGGCGAAATAAGTCTGTGCGTTGGTATCAATCTGTTCGCGGGACAGAACCGGCCGAGTCTTCTTTTTTCCTGTGGGGTCGCCGATCATGGCGGTGAAATCACCGATAATCAATACGGCGCGGTGGCCCATATCCTGAAACTGACGCAATTTGCGCAGCACGACGGCGTGCCCCAGATGCAGGTCCGGTGCGGTCGGATCCATTCCGAGTTTTATACGCAGTTGCCGCCGCTCTTTTTCCGCCAGAATCAGCAGTTGGCGCAATTCGGCCGGGCTGTACACATGATCCGTCCCGGCTAATAGATCAGCCAGGCGTCCATCCACGGATTTGCCCGCTGTCAAGTTCTCAAAAGCAGGTTCTTTATCTGCGGGTGTTGCGGTCATGGGAGTGAAGTATCCTTCCGTTAAAGCTTTGGCTGCCAGATTTAATCTGTCTGTCTGGCGGTTATTGTACCGTGCCACGCGGTTTTGCTCACGAGTGGCCCGGTTTGGGCAGCCCGTGAAAGGTAATATACAGAACCGAGACAGTGTTGAAGGTCGCGTGGAGTGTCATATCCGACCAGAGATTGCCGGTCCGTTCATACAGGTAACCCAGCCCGATGCCTAACAGGAAAAGCACGGGAAACCAGTCGGCCGCTCCCGGGGCCATCAGCATGTGCACCGCCGCAAAAATGGCGGCGGTAATAAGGATGCCCGCCCACCGATGCACCGGCCTGATCGACAGCAATTCGGCCGCGCGGGTATCCTCCGCCGACTGCAGCACCGGCACTATCGGCTGGCTGGCCAAAAAGCGATCCAGGGCCGGGGCTGGAATTGAATTTTCGCAAGCAGCGTCTAAATTGCCGACGGTTGTTTCAGGAGGCTTTACAGACGGCTTTTCCGGCGCATTGGCGGAGGTATCTGTCCGGCTGATGCTGGGCGATTCGGCTTGTGTATCCAATGCCGGCCAGACTGCGGAACGGGCGGGACGATTTCCAAGGCGGGCAAACCGTTCCACCAGATAGGATTGAATAATGCCCCGAAAAAACAGCTCTTCGCCAATGGGTGCCGAGACACAGGCAAGCAGCGCAAGCGCCCATTGATGCAGTGGTGCCGGATGCGAAGCCAACTCCTTCATCAACGGATGAACCGGCTCGGGAGCGGCATGGGCCGACTTCAGCAACAGGGTCACGATTTCCGCAACAATTATCAGCAGGGGATAAAGCAGAACACAGGCCAAAAGGCCGCGCCAAAGGCCCGCAGGCAGGCGTCGCCAGTTCCAGCCCAAACCGCCAGCCTGGCCGATACGACCGATAAAAGCACGCCTTGCGATATAAAGAATCGCGGCAATGCCCAGAATTTTTCCGACAGTGTCCGAAGCGATCAGTGTCCAGGAATTCCAGGTCGCATTTTTTGCGATCGGCGGCGGTACCAGTATCGTGCCGATCAGATTACCGACAAGAAATATGCCCATAACGGCTAAAATATGAATCCATGTCAGGTTGTTGCGGCGCTGCGGCGCATGGACAAAGCCAATGGAACCGAACACGCCGACACGTTTGAATATCGACAGACTTGTGATACATAGAAGCGGCAGGATAAGATTCACGAAGTTTTAGTTCCTTAAGGTTGCAGGTTAAAGGATAGTCCGCTGAATATACTCCAACAGATTGTTGAAACGAAAAAAATGGAAGTCCAGGCCGCGCGGGAAAATGCGCCACTGTCCGACCTGCAAAAGCGCTGCTCGGACTTGCCGCCAACCCGCAATTTTTTTGCCGCCATTACTCGCAAGCCCACCGGGCTTGTGAATGTCATTGCCGAGGTCAAAAAGGCGTCACCATCCGCTGGCGTGATTCGCGCCGACTTTGACCCGGTGGCCACCGCCCAAGCGTACCATAATGCGGGTGCGGATGCACTTTCCGTTCTAACCGATGAGAAATATTTTTCGGGCCATTTATCCTATCTCCAGCGGATACGCGATGCCGTGCCGCTGCCGATTCTCCGCAAAGATTTCATGATTGACCCGTATCAAGTCTGGGAATCACGGGCGGCAGGTGCCGACGCGATTCTTCTGATCGCGGAAATATTGACCGATTCGCAGCTTTTTGACCTTCAAATTCTGGCGGCGGAGCTTAATCTGACGGCGCTCGTGGAAGTACATGAACTCGACAGCCTGCTGCGTGTGCGATCTATTCTTGGCTTTCCGATGCGCAGTTACAGCCTGCTGGGAATCAACAATCGGGATTTGACCACCTTTGCGGTGGATTTAAAAACAAGTCTTCGCCTGGCGGAATTTGTGGAAGATAAATCCATTCTGGTGGCCGAGAGCGGCATTAAAGACCGGGCCGATATTCAGCAGCTTAACGGAGCGGGTATCGGAGCTGTTCTGATCGGCGAAACATTGATGCGCAGCGGCGACATTGGCGGCACCATGGCCAATCTGAAAGGCATTTTCCGGCGGTCGTAAACGAGTGGGCCATCAGCACGCCCGCCGGGGGGCATGTATCAATTCGGTCATAAATCAGAGTAAACCGGTGCGTACCCGCCCGCAGGTGGATGGGGCTATGTTGCGGGAAAATCCGACCGGAACGGGAATTGGCAATGCGGCCTGGAAAAAATACGGGCCGGTTCACATTGAACCGGCCCGCTGCCTGTGGTTTTGTTAGCTCGCCTGAACCGTTGTATCCGTTACCGGAGTTGAACTTTTCAGCGCGCTCATCGTGGCGGCGAAATGCCGCCGGAAAAAAGGGGTTAAAGAAACTATGCTTCGATTAACCGCGAAGCGCGGTACAAAAGCGCTCGGGTTCAAAGAGCGGGAGTCGGTTTAGCGACCACCGGCCCGCTGAGCCTGGAAGCAATCGCGACAATAAACCGGCCGATTACCGGACGGCTTGAAGGGAACTTCGGTGGGTTGGCCACACGAAGCGCAAGTTGCCGGGAACATCTGACGTGGGCCGGACGAGAATCCGCGTCCACCGCCACCGCCGCCACCGCCACTGGAACGACCAGCGCCGGAGAAACTCCGACCGCCGCCGCCGCCACCGCGTTGACCGCTGTCACCCTGCTGGGCCTTGCGGGTATCCCGGCATGTTTTGCAACGTTTGGGTTCATTGGTAAATCCACGTTCTGCGAACCGTTGCTGCTCGTCCGCGGTGAAAGTGAATTCTGTGCCACAATCGACACATACAATTGTTTTGTCGTCGTACGACATAAGTGTGCTCCACTGGATAAACCAGAAATGAGAGGAATAGAGCGATGGGCGGTGCGGGAATGGCTTCGGCCAACCTCGAACTCGGGCGCTACAGCCCACAGGCGTTTAGGATTATACCCATTCGGAAATGAAACGCAACTAAATAATTTGAATTTTGTAAAAAGGATGATTTCCCGCCATCTGGCTCAACCGTGGGGTAAAAAGGCACCAAACGCCCCGGCTATGGGTTTGCCGCCCCGCGAGAACGGGGCGGGATTTAACCCTGCGGAGGCGGAAGATTTCGCACAAATTCGGTTAGCTCGTTTTGGCCGGGGCTGGCGGCGTTGCGTACATAGTAGCCGCTGGTGGCTGTTCCCATGCAAAGTGCCTCGTGCAGGTTCAGGCCAAGCAACAGACCTGATACGAAGCCCGCGTTGAAATGATCACCGGCGCCGGTGCTGATTTTCGGTTCCTGCACAAACGGCCCGGCAAACCAGCCGGAGCCATGAATATCAGCGGCGGCCGCTCCGGACCGCGGGTGCACCACGACGCAAGCCAGCTTCAGGGCGGATTGAATGTCTACGGCAAGCTTCAGCGCGGCGGAGTCGTCCGTGGGGGCGGGTGGCCGCTTTAGTGCGCGGGCGACCTGCTGTGCTTCTTTCAGATTCAGGCCTAGAACCACCTGAACGTGCCGCTGAAGCTTCTCCAGAAGTTTAAGTGCGCCAACAAGGTCTTCCACCGTCCGCTTTTCCGGATCGGCCAGATCCACGAATAACAGCTTTCCCTGCATTTCCACCTCGGGAAATATATCCGCGATCAGATGTTCCCAGATTTCATTCATCCAGGTCAGCATGGTCCAGTTTACAGTCGCGACCAGCCGCGACGATTTGACCATGGCGACCAATTTGTCCCGCCCGACGCGAGATTGAATGGTCGCCCAGTTGATATCCGCAATGGCGGTGAGTTTGCCGAGCATGAGCTTGCCATCCAGAAATTCCAGCGCATCGGTATTGCAAGGTTCGGCAATGCTGATAACCGTGGCGATTTTAGCCATCGGCTGAAATACCGGGTGAATTTCCGGATAACCCAGGCCCCCCAGATAGGTCACCCGGAATCCCAGCGAGGCCATGGCATTGGCCATAATCGGACCATTGCCGCCCAGCTTACGCTGGACCCGCACCAATTCGATATTAGCGCTTTGGCCGGCGGCTTCCGCGGTGCGGCGTGAAAACTGGGCAATTGTTTCCATGCGTTGAAATTCTGTGGCGCTGGCGCGTTTATCCACCACGTGAATAATTTCATCCACAAAGCCATCCAGCCCGATCAGGGCGTCAATCTGTATGGGGTGGGCTGCGGCCAGCTTGCCGGCCACGGCTGTGCAAATGTCCGACCGGGAGGGTTGATCCATTGATGAGGTCTCCAGAAAACCGAATGCAAGGTCAAAAGGATAACAGGTCGGCGGCGCAACCGCCAATCTGGCCGCGTGGGCGGCGGCGGACAAATTGTCGTCACGACCTGATGTCAGCATAACTGGAATAGGGTTAAACGACCTGATCCACCAGCACCACGGTCCATGGTGAAAGGGTGCGCCTGATGGTCAGCGTGCCTTGTCCATCCGCCAGGACCGTCTGGTGATCTGTGGCTAGCGCGGCGCGACGCAATTTCTGGGTCTGTTCCAGCGAAAGCGATGCCGGCGATCCCATGTGTTCCCAGGCGGTTACCACATTGCCGTGCTCGCGATCCAAACTTTCCAGCGTGAACGCCTGACCGGCGGTGAATCCGGGAATCACAATTTCCAAATCGGTTGCCGAACCCATGGCCAGAATCTGTCGCGCGGTGTCCGCATTTTCCATGGATGCGGGAATGGAAAGTTTCATTTCCGGCGGATAATGATAAGCCAGCAGGGTAATCTTTCCTGAGTCGCTGTGGCGTGTTGCCACCGCGCCAGGAACAGCGGAAATCAGTTCGTCACCCAGTGCATTCAAAAAGCGATAGGCATGGAAGACCGGCTTGGGAATACCCTGAAAATTGATCATGCCAAAGCCGCCATGAAAGGGCGTATGACCGGCACCGCCTTCTTCAAACACATCGGTAAACGTCCAGTACGAAAGTGAATCCACCAGGCCGATGGATTCCAGATTGGCCTTGACTACAAACGTGGCGGCCTGCAGAAAATCATGGGTATGATCCCGCGGCGAGGAACTGGAACTCCATTCCGTCAGATGAATTTCGGCGGCCGGAAACGCGGATCTGTTCACGATTTTTCGCAACAACGCCAGGTCGCGCGGTGTGGCCCCCGCACCGCGCGTGTGCCCGCGGCTTTGCCCATGGGAATCCAATGGCCAATCGGTGGGATACGGATGGCAGGAAATAAAATCAAGCGGCAGATTTTCGCGCTGGCAGAATTCCATGAACGGTTCAATCCAGACCGGCTTCCAGTTCAGTGCATCAAGGTCTTCCGCGTTTAAAACCGCGGTATGACAGGAAAAATCCTCGGTCTGGCCGTCAAACCGCGCGTCGGGCACAAAATTGCTGGTGGCCGGGCCGCCGACACGCAACTTGCCATCTATGGCTTTAATGGCCTTGGCGCTTACCTTGTAAAGCTCAAAATACTGGTCGCGCGTACCGGTGAAAAACGGCTTGAGATTCGGCTCGTTCCATATTTCAAAATACCATTGGCGCACTTCCTGAATTCCGTAGCGTGTAATACTCCCCAAAAACTGGGCGCGCTGCTAAGGTAGTTTTTCCCAGTTTTCGGAGTCTATTTTATGTCGGTAAAACGTCGTCAGTTTACCTCGCAGTCCGTTAACGTCCCGCGAAGTACAGGTAGACCCGGGCTGCGTTTTTTCTTTTAATTTTCAGCTGCGGTGTTCAGATGGGCTGTCGACGGTTTGGCTATTTTGATTCTGGCAGGTTGCGGGTCGTCCGCGTCTCTGGGCCGGGTTTTTACGCGGCGGATTTTCCGCTACGGATGGGGCGTGGCGGCCATCGCCGCGGAGCGGGGGAATTTGGAGCAGGTGACCAGGCGAGCACATATGGCGGGCGGCGCTGCGCTCAATGAACAATGAGAAACCAGACGGCCTCGGCGCGGGGCCTTCATGTGGCGCGGTGCGGGGTGCAGCTTAAAGGTTTTGGGTTGCGGATTGTTTTGGGTGGCGGGGGAGCGGGCGCGCGGGCACGATGCCCGCGTCTTAATGGTGTGCGGAGATCGGATTGACCGCACGGTACACGTTGCAGCCCGGCGATCCGGTGCGGTTGCACATGGCGGCGGCCGAACGGATGAATCAACCGCCGATGCGTTGGATGGCATCCATGCTGACGTGCATTGAAGCAATCATGGCCCTCCGTCAACCCGTAATTATGGATAGAACCGAGCACTGATGCTATAATCATTCACTGTAAGGGATCCGCTAATTGGCGGCTTGAGTTTTTGATGAAAACTGACCGATAATGCTGACATGGTCCTTACAGAGAGATATGATGATTTTTCACTTTAATCCTACGAAAACCATCCAAGCCAGTGCCGTTTTACTCAAGGCGGAGCCGAATCTCCGCATGAGCAGCCTGCGCCTTCTGAAACTCCTTTACATTGCC
>JAJZOA010000345.1 GCA_021852225.1 Planctomycetota bacterium | reverse complement strand
ATGCGGTGTCGCGAATTAACCACCGGGTTATCACCACGGTGCTCTATGACGCGATAGGGCCGCGAGCACGGGATTGTTACTTCAGTGGTGCGCGGCATGTCGCTGAACAATTGTCGCGCGGTGCAAGCACCCGCGGCTGCATGGGTGATGTGGTGCCCGAAACGTTGGTCGATTAGATGCCGACCTTAATAGTGTTGTTTGGGATTTTGGATGATTGTTCTGGTTGCCAATCTTGGTTCCACGAGCTTTAAGTATAAGCTCTTCGACATGGCCGCGGGCGAGCGCGTGCTGGCGGAAGGCGCTGCGGATCGCATTGGTCTGTCGGAAAGCGCGTGGACGTTTACGCCCACGGGCAAATCCAAACTTACCGGCAGCGCGCAATTGCCCGATCATGGCGCGGCCATTGAACTGCATCTGCATGAACTGGTGCGGGCGGGCGTGATTGAAAAAATGGAAGACGTCAACGCCATCGGGTTTAAGGCGGTGCACGGCGGTCCGCTGGAAGTGGTGCAGGTGGATGACCATGTGCTGGATGTGATGCAGCAGTTTGCGGATGTAGCGCCGGCCCACAATCCGCCCTACATCGCGGCGATGCGGGCATTTGCCCGGCGACTGCCGGGGATTCCACAGGTGGCGGCGTTTGAAACAGCGTTTCATCAGAGCATTCCATTGCATCGGCAGGCGTATGCGATTCCTTATGAGTGGACCGAAAAACTGGGCATCCGCCGCTATGGATTTCATGGCGCATCGCATCGCTACATCGCCACGCGCATGGGGGAATTAAATCCGGCGGCAAACAAAATTATTTCCGTACATCTCGGCGGCTCCAGCAGTGTCAATGCCACGCACCATGGGAAGAGCGTGGCCAACAGTTTTGGCATGACCGCGCAAAGCGGGCTGCCGCAGGCATCACGCTGTGGCGATTTTGACACCTTCGCGTTGCTCAAGCTGCTGCAGGCCGGGGTGAAGCTGGACGATATCTGGAAAAAGCTGGGCAAAGAGGGCGGCCTTTTGGGAGTCAGCGGGGTTAGCTCGGATTGCCGCGATGTGGAACAGGCTGCAACGCAGGGAAATAAACGGGCGCAACTGGCACTGGATATTTTTGTGGAATCGGTGCGGCAGTATATCGGGGCGTATCTCGCGGTGCTGAACGGGGCTGATGCGATTGTATTTACCGGCGGCATCGGACAGCATGCGGTGGCTATTCGGCAGCGCATTATTTCCGATATGCAATATGCCGGCATTGTGCTGGATGAACAGAAAAATCGGCACGCCAAAGGCGAATGCCGTATCGATGCCGCCGGAAGCAAGGTTCAGATTTGGGTGCTGCCGACGAACGAAGAACTTATTGTGGCCCGGCAGACCGTGCGGGCCTTACAGACAAACGAACAAAAAGCCGCGACCGCGGGTCGCGCTGGTTAATGGATAATTTTTTTTTAGGAGTCCAACGATGTCACAACAAGCAATCGGCATGATTGAAGCCAAGGGTCTAATTGCCGCCATTGAAGCCGCGGATGCCGCACTCAAGGCCGCCAACGTGCAATACGTAGGGCAGCACCGCGTGGGCAATGGTCTGGTGGCCATTACGTTTACCGGTGATGTCTCGGCCGTGAAGGCCGCGGTGGAAGCCGGTGCCGCCGCCGGAAGCAAGCTGGGCCAGATTGCGGCCACGTCCGTGATCGCCCGCCCGCATGAAGAGACTGTCAAGGTCTGAGGCCGGCAGTCGAGATTTCAGATTTGAGGTTTGAAATTTCAGATGCTGATGCTGGCGATGCGACCGCGACGATTTCGGATTTGAGATTTCAAAATTTGAGATTTCGGATTTGAAATTTGAGATCGGTCGTTGTCGGTCTTGCATCATCGCCGACTTTCGCCTGGTCATGATAAGAGGAACATCCCGTTTACGGGAGTTGAATATTTATGGATCAATCCGCACTTGTTGAATCAGTGGTCCGCGAAGTTCTGCAGCGTCTGGGCACAACCGGCGCTGGAAAAACCTCCGGCGGAGCCAACGGCATATTCACAACCGCCGGTGACGCGGTGGAAGCGGCTTCGCGGGCGCAACAGCAACTGGCCAAAGCGGGTATGGAAGTCCGGGACGGCATTTGCAAACTTATCAAGAAAATTGCGGTGCAGAACGCGGACGCGTGGGCCCGCATGGAACTGGATGAAACCAAAGTTGGCCGCCTGGATCATAAGATAGCCAAGCTCCACCTGTTGACCAAAGTGCCGGGGGTGGAATTTATTCGCACGGCGGCACACAGCGGGGATAACGGCATATCTCTGGATGAAATGGCCCCCTGGGGCGTAATCGGTGTGGTAACGCCGGTAACGCATTCGATACCGACCCTTAGCGCCAATGCGATTAATATGATCGCCGCCGGCAATGCTCTGGTGGCCAATGCGCATCCATCCGGTCATCGCTGCGCCGCTGAAGCGGTACGCGTCTACAACCGGCAGATCGCGGAAACGTTTGGTATTGATAATTTGATCTGCGTCATTGAGCCACCCACATTGGAATCGGCCAATGCTCTGTTTGAACATCCGGATGTCGCGCTTCTGGTCATTACCGGCGGGCCGGCGGTGGCGCGGGCGGCGTTGGCCCAGAAGAAGCGGGCGGTGGTCGGCGGACCGGGCAATCCACCCGTGGTTGTTGATGAAACAGCCGATCTTGATCGTGCGGCACGCTCCATAATTACCGGCGCGGGCTTTGATAATAATCTGCTGTGCATCGGTGAAAAAGAAGTGTTTGTGGTGGAAAGCGTCTTTGACAAATTGATGGACGCCATGAGCCGGGCTGGGGCGGTGCGGCTGAACAAAGAGCAAATTGAACAGCTCACGAAAAAAGCATTCAGTTGGAAAGATGACCATTACGCGGTCAACAAGGAACTGGTGGGTAAAAATTGTACGGTCCTGGCGCAGGCCGGCGGAACACACTGTGCGGACAATGTGGAATTGCTGTTCGGTGAAACCGATGAGAAAAATCCATTTGTGGCCGAAGAGCAGATGATGCCGTTTGTGCCGTTTGTCCGGGCGGGAAATTTTGACCAGGCACTGGAACTGGCGGTTAAATATGAACATGGCTTTGGCCACACAGGCATTATTCATTCCAACAATTTAGGCCATATCACCCGCATGGGACGGGTGATGAACACAACCTTATTTGCGGTTAATGGGCCAAGTACCGCGGCATTGGGCATACAGGGCGAAGGTTATGCCAGTTATACCGTCGCCACACCCACCGGTGAGGGTGTGACCAATCCGCTGACGTTTACGCGCTTTCGGCGGATGGCCATCAGCGGTTCACTGCATGTGGTGTAAATAATCTTCCGGCGGTGCCGGAACGTAAATGCCGGCAGGCATCAGGAGTTCAATGTGGACGTCAGTCCGGAACTTATAAAAAAAATCACCAATGCGGTGCTGGAAGCGCTAAGCCGCGACGCCGGAAGTGCGTCCGTACCGGCCGCGGTTCATGCGCCCATGGGGATATGCACCGGTGATTATTCCAAGTTCCCGGAATTGGCGCACGTGCGATCCGTTGATCATCCGCCCGCCAATGCCGCGCCGGTTGGATTTGTGGAAGATGCCGCCGCCGCGCGAAGCGCGGCGGGTGCCACGCCCGCCGCCGGTACCGCAACACCCGCCGCCCCGGTCGGCCCGGTGCTGACCGGAGTCATTACCGCATCCAGACTTGCGGGACTGGAAGGTACAATATATCTGGCGGCGGGGGCAAAGCTTTCTCCCCTGGCCATGGACCTTGTCAGACAGCGGGGGCTGCAAATTCAGACGATCTCCGTGGAACCCAGGGCCGCCACTACCACATCGTGGATTTATTGGATGCAGGGCCATTGCCCATCGGCGGCACGGGCCATTGAACAATTGCGTGGCCAGGCGGTGGCGGATGTGCGAACGGCGGCAAGTCAGCAATTGCCATCCGTCATACGGGCGGTGGCAAAAGAATTTGCCGGTGGGCAGACGCGCCTGGCCGTGCTGTTTGTACCGTCGGCAGCGCGGGCGGTGTGCCTGGCGAATCGGTGTGCGAATTTACGCGCTATTGTCGGAACGTGTCGGCAGGCGGTGCAGGAAGGTATTGAACTTCTCGGTGCCAATGTGCTGGTAGTGGAATATCCACACCATGGGTTTAAATCCATGGATGAACTGGTGCGGCTGTTTTTAACATCCAGCGGAAGAGCGCCCAAAGATGTTGAGCGTCAGTTAACGGAACTGGCCGCCTGCGGATAATGCGGCGGCTGTGAACGATACATACTTAATTGAGGTGCATTATGCAGAATTTGTTTCAAATCCGTCAGGAAATGTGCGATATCGGCCACCGCATCTGGATGCGCGGATACTGTGCGGGCAATGAGGGCAATCATAGTGTCCGCATTGCCGATGATCGGGTGCTCTGTACGCCCACCGGCATATCCAAAGGTTTTCTGACGCCGGATCAGATCACGGTTGTGGATATGGACGGCAATCAGGTCGACAAGCAGAACAAAATGAAACGCACCAGCGAAGTGCTTTTGCACCTGCAAGTTTATAAGGCCCGAAAAGACGTTAAAGCCGTAGTGCACTCGCACCCGCCGCACGCCACGGCATTTGCCATGGCCAATATTCCCATTCCGGAAGGCATTCACCCGGAGGCGGAAGTGTTTCTGGGCAAAATACCGATGGCCAAATACACCACCCCAAGCTACAAGGAGCTGGGCGAATCGGTCGTGGCCTTGATCACCAAAGACACCAATACGGTGATGATGGGCAATCACGGATCGGTCTGCTTTGATACCACATTGGTTGGGGCTTATTACAAGCTGGAAATTCTTGATGCGTATTGCCGCATTCTGTTATTGACCCGACAGCTTGGAAAAATCAATCAGTTGTCGCAGCAGGAAATGATCGAACTGCTGAAGGTTAAAGAGAAATTCGGCATGCCGGATCAACGCCTGGCCTGCGCCCCCACCGGGTGCATCGGGGCGGATAATCAGGCGTTCCTGGCGGGTTTTGAGGCCCCGACGCAAAGCGTATGTGCCTGTCAAAGTGACGGACATATTGAATCCACCGGCCCGGTAATTACGGAAGACAAGCTGGAAGATCTGGTGCAGAAAGTGACGGATCAGATTATGGCCGGTCTGAGGTGAGGTACGAGAAGTTAGGAGTTAGAAGCTAGGAGTTAGAAGCTAGAAGCTAGAAGTTAGAAGCTAGAAGTTAGAAGCTAGAAGCTAGGAGTTAGAAGCTGGAAGCGACGGATTATGAAGCGAAGCGCTTCCAATCTCTTCTAACTTCTAACTCCCCACTCCTAGCTCCTAGCATCTTCAGGCGTTTCACGAAAGGATATTTATGAAAGTTACAATCATCGGTGGCGGTGGCCGCGTGGGTTCCAATGCCGCATTTGCTTTGCAATGTGCGGGTATCGTGCGTGAAATAGCGCTGGTGGATGCCAATGCGCAACTGGCTTCCGGTGAAGCCCTGGACCTGCTGCACGGCGCATCGCTGGTGGGCGATCAGAGTATTTATGCCACGGACATCAAAGGGGCGGCCAATTCCGATGTCATCTGCATTACCGCGGGCCTGCGTCGCAAGCCGGAAGAATCACGGTTGGATCTGATCAATCGCAATGTGTCGCTCTACAAAAGCGTGCTGGATTCGCTCAAGGGGGCGGGGGTTAAAAAAGAGTGCATATTTGTGGTGGTTTCCAACCCGGTGGATGTGCTGACGCGCCTGAATATTGAGTATCTTGGCTGGCCGGCCAAACAGGTCATTGGCCTGGGCACGGTGTTGGATACCACGCGCTTCCGATCACTGATTGCGGCGGCTAAAAATCTGCCGGCTACGCAGGTCAACGCGGTCATCCTGGGCGAACATGGCGATACAATGACGCCGATCTGGAGTACGGCCACGGTGGCGGGAATGCCGTTAATTAAAATGGTCACGCCGCAGCAGCAGGCGGATATTTTCAAGCGAACCCAGACTTCCGGCGCGGAAGTCATCAAACTTAAAGGCGGGGCCGGCTATGCGGTGGGTGTGAGCATTGCCGAGGTAATTCACGCCATCGCTCTGGATCGCAAGCGGATTTTGCCGGTCAGCAGCCAGCTTACCGGTCAGTATGGAATTAAGAAGGTCTGCCTGAGCGTGCCGACGGTGGTGGGAAGCGGCGGTGTGGAAGCGGCGTTGGAACCGGAATTGTGGCCCAAGGAAGTGGCCGGCATTCAGGCCAGCGCCCGGGCGCTGGAAGAAACCTGGGGCAAAATTAAATAAGTGTTGAGGCGCATTGTTTCAATGGAATTTCTTCATGCTGATCGTGGATCGCCAGAAAAAACTTCTCGACATTCTACGAACGCGGCAAAGCGCCTCACTGGAACAACTGGCGGAAGAACTTGGTGTTTCAAGTTCCACCGTCCGACGGGATGTTGATGCCCTGTGCGGGCAGGGCGTGGTGGAAGCCACGCGCGGCGGCGTTCTGTATCGTGGCCGCTCTCCGGCGCTGCTGGATCTGGATCAGCGGATGCAGGAACAGGTGGAAGCTAAACGCGCCATTGGAAAAGCCGCCACCGCGATGATTGAACCCGGAATGACGGTCTATTTTGATGGCGGCTCCACAATTCATTACACGGTGCAGCAGTTGGAAGTCCGCCCGTTGCAGGTGGTGACCAACAGCCTGACGGTGGCCAATCATTTCGCCAATGATGAGGGAGTGGAACTTCTGGTGCTCGGCGGAGCGATGTACCCGCGATCCGGCGTTATGGTGGGGCCTATTACCATGCAGGCCCTGGCTGAAATTCATGCCGATGTCATGATTTTTTCCGTCGCCGGCATTTATGAAGCCGATATTTACAACACCAATCTGGCCATGGTGCAGATCGAGAAACTTGCACTGAAACAAGCCGCCCGAAAAATTTTACTGGCCGACGCGGGCAAATTTGGCCGCAAAGGTCTGGCCCGGGTATGTTCCATTGAAGATCTGGATCTGATTATCACCGATCCCGCCATCAGCGAAATCTGGAAAGCCAATCTGCAGGATCGGCTGAAAATCGCCGGGTAAATTCATTGAGCCGTTCACGGGCAGGCGGTTCATCATGTGTGGTGCATCCCGGAGCGGAGGGTGTCGATTTAACCCTGTTTTGCGCGACTCTACCCGCATTTCCAGAGCGACAAGGCCAGTGGCGAGCAAAATTTTTGACTGAATCAACAGGCCCCGCGCCGGGACGCAACACAAAAAAGGTGACGGGAGAAAGCCTCGCCTGTGAACGGTTGCAGTTATTGCAAATCAACCACTCGGATTGCTTGAAGTTTAACCGGACCCATCAGGCCTGATTCCACCAGTGGATCGGTCTTTTGCCAAAGTTGCCAGGTGGTAAACGTAAATCGACCGGAAGGGCTGGGCTTGCCTTCCAGAAGCCATTTTGGCCATTCCACCAGATATCCGGCGGGGGCGCGGTCACTGTCCGCCGGCAATTGCTGATCGCCGATCATACGATTAATCCATAAATTCGTTACGCGGATGTTGAGTTGATTGTGGCCGGCGTGAAGAACGTCGGTCACATCGATAGTGAACGGTTGCCTCCACAATATTCCCATGTCATGGCCATTCAGCGTGACACGCGCGTTGACCGCGACAGTGCCCAATTCAAGATATATCCGCCTATCCGGGGCCATTAATTCAGCCGGCACATCAAATTCTTTCTGATACTCGGCGGTACCGGAGAAGTAGCGCACGCCCGCATCGGGATATTTATTCCATGCGATGAGATTTTCCAATTGTATTTCAGCCGGGGCACCCCAGCCGGCGGGAAATGTTACACTCCACGGTCCTGCGATTTCCAAGCATTGGGGCATGGTGGAGATATTCAGTTCGGTCCGCTTGCCGGAGGCGCGGACGATGACGTAATGTCCAGGCTTGCTTATAAGAAAACGGATAACCTGGGATTGGACCTCCAGTGCCAATGTGGGAGTACCATCCGCCATCGGCAGATGGACCAACTCAATCTGCTGGCCATCGTGTCGCATCTGAATCTGCGACTTACCATTGACGCTATAGTGAATGGTCAGTGTTTTGACGACAAACGGGGCCGGATCGCCACCAATGGCGGCAATTTCCGACACCGGAAATGAGAACGTTGCACCTGGACTCAGATCGGCGGCGGATATCAGATGCTGCACAATCGACGTTACCTCGCGCGTTCGAGCGGGGTCATCGGGCGGGCCGTATGTGGCGTTTTGGATGACGATTTTCGGACGATGTGGCAACGCTCCGGCATAGTGATCCATACCATTTCGTGTGACGGAAATAACTGCATCGACTTTAGCCGGACCGCCGCGGAAAATGACGAACGTGGAACCGCTGGGTTCAAACTGCAGCGGCATTTCCACCACACCGTCCTTATTCTGGTAAGCCGGGGCGGGACGGATGTCGCCGGTCAGAGGATTCCATAATTCCACGCAGCGATAGACGGTGCGGAACCTGCAGCGGGCGGTAACAGGGAATCCCGAACACGCGGCCACAAAATATATGTCGGCATCGGACAACTGGCGATGAATATGCGCCAGCGGCACATCCGATTGAAATTCCGGCGGGATGCCCCTGGTCGCAAGCACCTGTTCCGGGGTCTTGTTGGCAATGACCTTTCCGCTCCCCCATAATTCCGCCGCGATTTGAGCCACAACCTTGTCCCCATTGGGGTAATCCGTCAGACTTGGCGATTGCACCGGTGGTGGGCCTACGATGGTTGCACCGGCATTCACCAAACTCCGGATTTTTGTAATCAGCGCGGCGGTCATGGTTTTTGTTGGCGGCAATACCAAAAGGCGATAGCGCATGCCGCTGGGCACCGTGATCATGCCATTTTTCACCGTCATATTGTGGAGCACCACCTCGGCGGGACAGCAGTCAAAGTTATAATCGGGCCGTACCGGAGGACATCCCGACTGCCACGGTGCCGCAGCTTGTGGATTAAATTCCTGCGGCGATCCTTCCGGTTGCATGTAGCAGACATCGGCCACAAAATCGCCCTGCCGCAACATATACGAACAACGTGCCACATAATCATGCCAGGGTTTCGTTAAATGCCACCACGTGTTGGTGCGTTCATAAAACATGCCATTGGAGCCCATGTTTGTGCCGGGATAATAATGCGGATTGGTCCACGGTTGCATGGTAAAACGATGAAATACAAGGCGATTGACGCCCTGGCAAAAAGCCCAATCTCCAATGTTTTTGACGATGGCCGGATAATTCTGCCACCGGTCGTTGCCATCGGCGGTGAAGGTTTCCTGGCCAATGATGCGGTGGCCATAGACGTGTCCGGCGGAGGTCATTTCCGCCAGTACATTCCAGACCATAAATCGCGGAGACGACCATAATTCCGACATGGGTTCATTGGCCTGACCGCCATAACGCAGTTCATCCGCCGGTACGCCGGAGTAGCCCTCTATGGAAAGCCGAATTCCATGTTTGTTGGCCAGTTCGCGCATACACGCGGCATAGTTGGTTATCAGCAGATCCGATATGGTCTGGCGAAAATCCCATAAAAAACGCTCGGAGATTTCCAAGTTCCCCACCACCCGGCCGGCCAACACCGGCAGGTAGGGTGTTATGTCATAACCGCGCAGGCGTTTGAAGTCATGCCGAAAAGATGCCGTCCAGTTTTGTGCACCACTTTCCCAACTGTCGATGTGTGTGGAAACCAGCGTCTTGCCTGTTCCCGCCAGCGGTCCGACATCCTTAATCAGCCGGAGCATCAGGGAATTAAATTGCAATTCCGTCGCTCTGCGGCTTAGCTTATCGGTTTCCAGGCCAATGCCGGAAGGCGGTGAGGGATGATTTTCCATGGCCGTTGAGGTGTGGCCGAATCGCATAACGGTCCAATCTCCAGCTGGAGGATTCCACTTAAGCCGACCATAGGAGTCCATAAATTGCGATACATCCACCAGACCGGCTTCCGGAATGGTTTGACCGGATGCCAACGGCGGATAATGTATCCGCGTGGGCATATTGTCTTGTACCGCCGATTCCTCCGCCTTGGCCGCAATATCCGCAATGCGATAGCCATGCCCCGCTTGATCCGCCTGGGGCGTGGGGAACGCCAGCACCGCAATATCGGCGTAATAGGCGGTGGCCAACTCGGTTTCACCGGCAATCCAGGCGGCGGCATTTTGATTGGTCCACTTATTTACTGCGTTCATTTCATTTACAAAAGCGTCCGGAACGGATTTTGGCCGAGGCAGCAAAACATCCAGCGGCCCACCGCCCTGCACGCGAATTTCCGAATGCACCACTTTCTGCATGGACAATTCCGGCGTTACCCACGGCCCGCCGCTGCCGCACCAGCCGGCGTCATTGGTCATGTTAATGTGCAACCCCAGCCGTTCCGCCTCGCAACATGCAAATTCAAACATGTTGCGCCATTCATTGGTACCGAATTTAACCGGACCGGGCGGAACGCCATTTTCTACCACCATAATCAGCACGCCGCCGATGCCAACTTGCCGCATGGATTCCAAATCCGCCGTGATGCCCGTGCGCGTCACATTTCCGCCCATCCAGAACCAGTAAACCCATGGCCGGGCATCGTCGGGTGGCTGAACAAAAGCGGCGGCCAGTTCCTGCACATTAGAGGCCAGAACCCCGGAATCCAGCGATTCCTGATTTGTTTCCTCCCGTACAGCGGGGCTGGAAAGTAACCAACCGGCAGAAGCGGCGGTGCCGGTGGCGGCCATGAGTTTGACGAAGTTGCGGCGATTCAGAGGCGGCATTTTATTCTCCATCGAAGACCGGCTTGGACCAGCCGGTAACCATGCTTGCAGTCGATCCCGTGCCCGAAGGAGCGCCCCTTACGAACCCGTGGCGACAATATCGAAATCCACGCTTTGAGGTTATATCGGATGTTCCAACGACGTTTTTGCGTAACTCGTTGTTTTATAATTAGTTAAGTGTTATTTTTCGCGTTTACGTGTAGCCACTAAAATAGTTTGCTATTTGTGGCATTGTCCTTGCATTATGTTTT
>JAJZOA010000084.1 GCA_021852225.1 Planctomycetota bacterium | reverse complement strand
GCGCGTGTGGGGAACGGGAAATTTGTAAAAGTCGTGGAAACCACGAACTATCCGTTTGGCCAGACCGCCGCCTTTGCGATTCACATTTCCCCGTTGCAATTGACCGGTGCGGTTGCGTTTCCACTTTACGTGCGCGTGCCGGATTGGTGCCGCGGCGCAACGGTGGCGGTCAATGGTCAGCCGCTGCCAGTGGACGCGACCCCCTGTTCGTATATCCGAGTGAATCGGCTCTGGAAAAACGGAGATAAACTGCAATTCACGATGCCGATGCACGTGACCGTGCACCAGTGGACCACCAACCCGCAGGCAAAAAATGCTGTTTCCGTCAGTTACGGTCCGCTGGCATTTTCTCTGAAAATCAAGGAAAAGTGGAAGGTTTATCCTGGCGTTTCGCAAATGACCCACTGGGCGGTTTACCCGGCTTCGCCGTGGAATTATGGTCTGGTGCTTGACCCGGGCAATCCGGCGGCCTCATTCAAGGTGCTTCGCGATTCGCATCAGGCATTGGCCGCGCAATGGTCGGCGAAAATGAAAGATAATCCATTCCCGGAAAGCCTGCCGGGTGGTCTGCCGTTGCAGCCATGGACCCAGCGTCACGTGCCGATTGAACTTCAGGTGAAGGCGCGTCGCATTCCCGCCTGGCAAATGAACAAGTTCGGCATGATAGGCACACTGCATGAAAGCCCGGTGATATCCAATCAGCCCGTCCGGACTGTGACACTTATCCCAATGGGTGCCGCCCGGCTGCGCGTTTCGATGTTTCCGGTCATCGGCACAGGCTCGGCGGCCCACCATTGGCGAGCCCATGGCGCGACGGTCGCCACCGCGTCCTGGACGAATCCTGGTGATTCTGCGGCGGCAATGGTGGATGGAATCAATCCTGATTCATCATCCGAGGCCAGCCTGCCGCGTTTCACCTGGTGGCCCCATGAAGGAACGCGCGAATGGGTGAAGATTCGTTTTGCCAAACGCCGTACTGTTTCAAGCTGCGACGTCTACTGGTTTGACGACAAACCGATCGGGGGAAATTGCCGCACTCCGCAACGCTGGTCTGTCTATTACCGTCATAAGGGAAGTTGGCTGCCGGTGCATTCTCCAACCGTCTGCGGGGTAAGGGTGAACAAATTTAACACCGTGCGCTTTACCCCCGTGCGGACGCGGGAATTGCGACTGGTTGTCCAGTTAAAGCCGCACTTTTCCGGCGGCATATTACAATGGAAAGTGAAATGATTGTGTGGCATTTGTGGCCCGGGCCGCCCAACCGTGGCACGCGGAACAATCTGGCGGGGCGGCCCGACGGCGGTCAGTCGGCTGGCAGCTTGCCGATTGTTGCCATGAATCGTCTAAGGAACAGGATGGCCCGGACCATGGGTCTGATGCGTCCATACATTAACAGTCGACATTCGATTTATTCTTTCTTAGGAGTCCCTGATGTTTAAGGTTGGAAAACTTCTGACTATGACACTTGCCGCAATGGCGTTGTGTGTTGCGCAGGCAGCGCCGCGCAACGCTGCCGCCGCGCCGGTATTTCGCCCGCCCGCGGTGCCTCTGGTCACATTTGATCCATATATGAGTATCTGGTCGGAGGCCAACACACTGACCAGCCATCGCACTCGGTATTGGGATGGGCGGGTGCAAAGCCTGGTGAGCCTGGTGCGAATCGACGGCAAGGCTTACCGCATTATGGGGACACAGCCGGCGTCTGCTCCGGCGTTGCGTCAAGTCGGCGTGACGATGCGTCCTACCACCACCATTTACCAGTTTGCTAACAGCAAAATTGATCTGACGCTGACCTTCATGACGCCGCGACTGCCGGCGCATCTTAAAACAATGACGCTGCCGGTGACTTACATTACCTGGACTGCCAAATCGGCTGATGGCAACGCGCATCAGGTGCAGGTGTACTACAGCACCAGCTCCGCGATTGCGGTGAATCATGACAATCAGAAAGTGACCTGGAGCCGCAAAGTCTTCGGTCCGCTTACCGCGCTTAAAATTGGTTCCACTACGCAGAATTATTTTGATATTTCCGGTGATCCGGTCGGTCTGGACTGGGGCTATATATATACCGCCGCCAGCAGCAGTCAAAGCGCTTCGTGCATTGCCGGCAGCGACCGTTGTATGAACCATTTTGTGGCCAGCGGCACACTGCCCGCCGCGGATTCCACACACATGCCGCGCCGTGTCCGCAACGGCGAACCGGTGGAGGCATTCGCATTTAATCTTGGTTCAATTGCCGCTGTGCCGGTCAGTCGCCATGTCATGGTGGCTTACGATGAAGTGTATGCAATAAACTTTTTTGGGGAACCGCAACGGCCGTATTGGCGGCATGTGTTCCATACGCCATCGGCAATGTTCCGGTGGGCGGCCGGTCACTACAAGTTGTTGATGAAACAAAGTGCCGCGTTCGATGCGACGGTTATTTCCGATGCGAAAAAAATCGGCCGCTACCAGTATGCCACCATCGCGTCCATGTCTTATCGGCAGGCGCTGGCGGCAATGGGAATGTCCGCGGATGCCAACGGCAAGCCGATGGTTTACACCAAGGAGGAAACGAGCAATGGTGATATCGCCACGGTTGACGTGTTTTTTCCCGCCTCGCCACTGTTGTTGACATTCTGTCCGCAGTTGGAGGCCGCTTCGATGGTTCCGGTACTGGATTCCGCCAGCACGCCGCGCTGGAAATTTCCGTATTCGCCGCATGATCTGGGTACCTATCCGGACTGCACCGGTCACTACAACACCGGCGGTGAAAACATGATGGTGGAGGAAAGTGGCAACATGATTATTCTCGCCGCCGCCATCGCTAAGGCGGAGGGAAACGCCGATTTTGCCACCAAATATTGGCCGCTGCTTACCCGCTGGGTTCGGTATCTGCGGAAAAGCGGGTTTGATCCGGGCAAACAGTTGAGTACCAACGATTTCCTGGGTTTTATGGCTCATAATGCAAATCTTTCGGTCAAGGCAATCGTTGCGATGGGTGCTTATGGCATGCTGTGCCGCATGCGCGGCCTGACGGCGGAAGCAAATAATTATCAATCTCTGGCGCGCCGGTGGGCCAGAAAATGGATGCGTGTGGACAATGACGGCTCGCATTACCGGATGGCGTTCAACCAGCCCGGCACATGGAGCATGGTTTACAATATGGTTTGGGATCAGGCCCTGGGCATGAATATATTTCCCCGGTCGGTGCGCCGGAAGGAAATGGCATTCTACATGACGCAGTTACACCGCTACGGCCTGCCTGACCGAAGCACAGTGACACAAACCAAGACCGATTTTGAAATCTGGACGGCGACACTCGCCACCCGCCAAAAGGATTTCCAGACGATCATCGATCGCATTTATAATTTCCTGAATGAAACCCCGGTCCGCGTGCCTTTTGCCGATCAATATGGCACGCGTAAGGCATGGGCTGGTATGCACGCGCGGCCTGTGATGGGTGCCGCGTTCATGCCCTTCATGAACAACGCCAAAATCTGGCATCAATGGGCCAGTAAGGGGGCGCAATTCTCCAACAACTGGGCGCCTCTTCCGCCTCCGCCGGTGGTGAAAATTGTAGTTCCCACCGCTCAATCCGGGCCGATTTACTGGCACTACACTCTGGACAAGCCCGCTGCCGGGTGGAACAAGCCAGGATTTGACGTATCCGACTGGAAAACCGGCGCGGCTGGATTCGGTTCGGTTGATCCTGGTGTAAAACCCCGCACGAATTGGCGGACAGACAACATCTGGCTTCGCCGCACGTTCACGATGCCCGCGGGCAAATTCAAACATTTGTGTGTTTACTGCTATCATGATGAAGATGTGCAGGTTTATATTAACGGCGTATTTGCGGCTTCGGCCCCCGGTTTCAGCACTTCGTATGTACCGATTCGAATGACGCCGGCGGGTCGCCGCGCGCTTCACGCAGGTAGAAATTTAATGGCGGTTCATGTGTTGCAGACCACCGGAGGCCAGTTCTTTGATGCCGGTCTCGCCCAGTGGTATATTCCCCGGCACTGACCCCGTCGCAGGCGGCTCTTGGTTTTGCTGATGAAATAAATGGTCCGCGGGTGGTCGGGCTGAATCGCCGCCGGTTTTTCCCACAGGAGCAATATGCTGTTAAATCGCCAATCTGATTTAGCGATCCGCACGGTCGGTGCCCCCGGCTTTCGGCGAATCGTCGCAGTGGCATTCGCGTGTGCCTGGAGCATCTTGTGTTGCGGTCGACACGCGATTGCGGCGGGCCGGGATTCGGCGCTTTGGCATATCACATTGCCCAAAATGCGCCGGCCATATCCTACACTTCAGCCGAAAATGCCGGCGCCGGCGAGCCACCTGTTTGTGGCGGATATGCAGCATCTTCCCGCCTCCCAGCGCATCCTGCTGGGAAGCCTTCAGGGAATTGTGAATCGCAAACAGCCGCGGATATTTTTGATATGGTCGGGAATCGACCGTTTCTGGCTAGGTCAGATGCAAAAGCAGCACGAAACCGGCACACCCATTCTGGTGCGCCATCCGCTTTCTCTGGTGCGCCGATTTGCTTCATCTATTCGCGGCGCGGTCGTGCCGGATCCGAAAATTTATGAATCGCCGGACATTGCCGCCGATGTAGCGGCGGTGGATGATCTGGTTATTGCCACGCCCGCGCTGGCAAAGAAACTTCATCTGCTAATTCGGGTGGATTTGCGAGGAAAATTTCATTCCGATGCCGGGGCGTTGCGCTATCTGCGGGTCAATCTGGCACCCAAAATGAATCCATTTCTGTTTTTGTGCCTGGACCCGCCGCTGCTGGCCGATGGCAGTATCGACCAGATTATCGCGGCCAAAGGCATGACCTTCTGGGTCACCGGCCCTAAGGCCGCCGGAAAGCCCGGCGCAAATATGGCCGCCGAACGCAGGCAAGTGGAACTTCTTTTCGCCCATACCCCGCGCGATGGCGTGGTGCGCGGATTCTGGTGGCATGGCGACGGCATGGGACTGGATGAAGGTCCGGGCGTCACACTGGCATCGCAGTTTGCAAAAATTACGGTTGTCAGCGATTATCTTCAGAATATGTCCGTATTCAGCGGTGTGCGCCAGGCGACGATGCGGCAAAAATTTCTTCCACCCCCGACATACGATCCATCCAAAGTCTATCTTTCCTTTACCATTTCCGATGGCGACAACCTGTGCGCCTGGTACAATTTTTTTCTGCACTGGTTTAACAATCCGGACCACGGCAAATTCGCCATCGGCTGGGGTATGGGGCCGACGCTTCTGGATGAAGCCCCCACGCTGGTCAAATGGTACTATGCGCATGCTTCGCCGAAAGATGAATTTATCTGCGATGTTTCCGGTGCCGGTTACATGTATCCCCCGCAATGGGCCAAGCGGCTCACCGATCAGAAACGGGCATTCCATGCGTTTTACCGTTGGACCTGGCGGTATATGCGGCGCATGGACATGAAAACCCTCCGTCTGATGGGCGTGAATCCGGCCAGCATTGCCCGCGTGGGCCGCGCTTTGCCGGAAGTGCGCTTTCTGATGCCGGACTACGGCTATCAGGGCGAAAAGCATTACCGTCAGTTTACTTACACGCTCAAGACCGGTCAGCCGGTATTCCGCGCCATGACCTTTGCCCACAGCGCCCGGCAGACCGCGGCGCAAATTCGTGATCGCACGGGAAAGCATCGGCCGGCATTTATCAATGTGTTTGTCTGGAACTGGCAGAACAATCTGCCGCAATTGGCGCGTACTCTTAAGATTCTTGGTCCGCGCTATGTGGATGTAACGCCATCGCAACTCGCAGCGTTGTATCGGCAGGCGATGCGGCAGAATTCGGCTCTGAAACACTAATCGACTGGTTTCTCTTATTAAGGTAAGGACATATTATGAAAGTTGAAAATTCAAAAAGCATTCGCCGACGGGAATTTCTGCAGGGGGCGGTTGCCGTGGCCGCCGCAGCGGTCATGATCGACCGACTGGACCCGACCGGATCATCTGTATCCGTTGCCAGAGCCAATGGGAACTTCGAGTCCCGACCCGAGGCAACCGGTCTTGCGTATGTTCGTCCGATTGTCGGCACCGGCTGGCATGGCCATACCTTTCCCGGCGCAGCGGCACCGTTTGGCCTGGTTCAATTAAGTCCGGACACAGCCGGTCCACCGGAACCCAAATGGAATAGCCGCTGGGACCTGTATCATTGGGATCATTGTTCGGGTTACCACTATCCGGACAACACCGTTCTGGGCTTCAGCCATACCCATTTGCAGGGCACCGGAGCCAAAGACCTTGGCGATGTTCTGCTGATGCCTGTGGTGGAAGGCGCCAATTGGGGATGGGATGCCCACAAGCCGCGCGGCCAGCACGAAATGCAAACCGTTGCGCTGGGTCATGATTCCGGCTGGGTTTCCGCCGGCGGTGAGAATTACGCCTCGCCATTTTCCCATAAACAGGAAGTGGTTCGCGCCGGTTATTACAGCGTATATCTGCAAAAACCCGGAGTAAAGGCGGAACTCACCGCCACCACGCGCTGCGGCATGCACCGCTATACATATCCAGCGCTGCCCGCGGCGACCCGGCGCGGCGTTATTCTGGACCTGGTTCATGGACTTGGCTGTTCGGTTTATCATGCACAATTAAATGTTGAAAGCCCCACCACTATCAGCGGCAAGCGCTATACCCATGGCTGGGCGGCGGATAAGCAAGTCTATTTTGTTATCGAATTCAGCGAGCCGATCGCCAGTTATGATGTTTCCGTGGATGGTCGCAAAACGGAAAATATCAGCCCTTCCGCCCGAAAGTTTTCCGGTACACAGGTCAAAGCCATATTCAGCCACGCTCCGTCACGTCGGCCTCTGGTGGTGCGGGTCGGTATTTCCTGCACGGGAATTGAAGGGGCCAGGAAAAATCTGGCGGCGGAAATTCCGCATTGGAATTTTCAGTCTGTTAAATCCCGGACGCAGGCCGCATGGGGGAATGAACTGGCCTGCTTTAACGCGGAATTTTCCGATAAAGCGCTTTCGGAAACATTTTACAGCGCCGCCTACCACGGCCTGATCGCTCCGGCTACATTTAACGATGTGGATGGCACCTACCGCGGCCAAGATCACAAAAATCATGCAAATCCCGGCTTTACCAAGTACACCACACTTTCCATTTGGGATATATACCGGGGCGAATTCCCTTTTATCATGCTGACACAGCCGCAACGGGTCGGCGGAGTCATCAGCACGCTGCTGGTCGATTACCAGCAGTTGGGTCAGCATTCTCTGCCGGTCTGGCCACTGTGGGGCAATGAAACCTGGTGTATGACCGGCTTTCATGTTGTCGGGATGATCGCCGGCGCCTATGCCCGCGGATTCCGCGATTTTGACGTGTCGGCCGCCTACGCCGCCATGCGCGATACGGCACTTGTGGGTGCTACGGCGAACAACAACAAGGCCCTTCAGGAACAGTTCCGCACGCTGGGTTACGTGGCATCTGCGCCCGGGCAGCAATCGGTTTCGCGCACGCTGGATTTTGCCTACGACTACTGGTGTGTGGGTGCCATGGCGCAAATGTTGGGAAAACATGAAGATGCCAGCATGTTTTATAAATTGGCGCAGAATTACCGCAACCTGTTTGACTCAAAATCGGGATTTATGCGGGGCAAACTTGCCGATGGCCGCTGGCGGGAACCCTTCCGCCCGGACCAGGAATACTGGCATGACTTCACCGAATCCGACAGTTGGCAGGCCACCTTTAATGTGATGCAGGACGTGCCCGGATTAATCGCTCTTATGGGGGGCGATCAGAATTTCATCGCCAAGCTCGACGCCTTTTTCCGGGCACCCTCACAGGTGTACCAATCGCCGCCGGATATCAGCGGTATGGTCGGTCAGGATGCCCAGGGCAATGAGCCGAGCAACCACATTCCCTATCTCTATCCATTTGCCGGGGCGGCCTGGAAAACTCAGTACTGGGTCCGAAAAATTCTCGCCCTTTACAACAATACGCCCACCGGTATTCCCGGCAATGACGATTGCGGCCAGTTGTCCAGTTGCTTTGCCATGGGGGCGCTGGGCTTTTATCCGGTCAATGCAGTCACGGGTGTTTACGTGATTGGAAGCCCACTGGTAAACAGGGTTGATATCAATAACCCGCACACCAAAACAAGATTCACCATTGTGGCGCATCATAACAGCGCCGCCAATTGTTACATTAAGCAGGTGAAACTCAACGGCAAGATTCTTGAACGATCCTGGATCACCCATGAAGAAATTACCCGCGGCGGCGATCTGGTGTTCCAAATGTCCGCCACTCCGGATAAGGACTGGGCTACCGATCCTAAACACCGCCCACCCTCCGGCCTGCTGAGTTAAATCAGTAGCATCGATATGAGGCCTCCAGGGCGCATGCGTTCCACCCGATTGGTTCCGGGCATACGCATGGCGATTGAGTTTTCAATCTGGCGGCATGTTTAAAGGCTTTGCGGGCTAAGGCGCCTGGATGGTGAAAGCGAATGGGGCGACGATGCGATTGGCAGTGAAACGGCGTTCGACATGAACACCCAACTCCCGATTCCTGCCGCCGCATGAATTGTGCCCTGAGTTGATTTTGCGGGCGAAGACTTTTTCCTTTGCCGCAGCCTAATTATTTTGTACCCTTGTTAAGGTTTGATCTGCTCTGCCAATAAAAAAGCCGGCTTTGGGCCGGCCTTTTTAATTAGCGGGGGAGGGATTCGAACCCCCGACCTCCGGGTTATGAGCCCGACGAGCTACCAGGCTGCTCTACCCCGCGATCAAGATACTTATTTTCGCACAATCGCCCCTTCAAGTCAAACCCGCGCACGTTTCTTTTTCGCTGGAACGAATTGCCGTTTCGACCATTTGTCGGTCGGCCCTGTCTTCTGCTACAATTGTGGGCTTGAATTTCCCCAGGCCCAGGGCGGAAGTTGACGCTTCCGCCAGCCTGAATAATGTCCGCGGCAGCGAGGTTTTTTGTGTTCAAGACACTGTTTAATATTTTCCGCATTCCAGAACTGCGCAATAAGCTGCTGTTCACAGTTGGCTTGCTCTGCGTATATCGCATCGGCTTTTTCGTGCCGCTGCCCGGTGTCGATACCCACGCATTAAGTCTTTTCGTTTCTCAGCAGTCCAACTCCGCCGTCGGGCAGATCAGCAACTATCTGTCGCTCTTTTCGGGCGGCAACCTTGGTATGAGTACCAT
Organism: Planctomycetota bacterium; assembly: GCA_021852225.1. The sequence continues at coordinate 1,840 of JAJZOA010000084.1, read as the reverse complement.
CTTTGGGCTGGGTATCATGCCTTACATCAGTGCTTCAATTATCTTTCAGCTTCTGGGTACGGTCATCCCTTCGCTTGAAAAACTGCAAAAGGAAGGCGAGCCCGGAATGCGTAAAATAAATGAATGGACACGCTATGCCACCGTGGTACTTTGCGTCATCCAGTCTGTGGTCTGGCTGAAATATCTCACCGCCACATCACCCCATCGGGCCCATGGCCTGCTTTACCCGAACACCTATTACCATCATCTGACACTGTTCTGGATCACCGGACTCCTGGCCATGTCTGCGGGAAGTATTTTCCTGATGTGGTTGGGCGAACAGATAGACGCGTTCGGCATCGGCAATGGCGTATCGCTGATCATTATGGCCAGTATTGTTTCGCGCATGCCCTCGGCCATTGCCAGTCTGTACAAACATACCTCGCTGACTGTGGCGGGCGCGGAAAATCACCGCTATGGCATCGGAACGATCATGTTTCTTCTGGCGGCTTTTGTCAGCGTTTCGGCTGGCGCTATTATTCTTGAACAGGCCCAGCGCCGTCTTAGCATTCAACAGGCCAAGCATATCCGCGGGAATCGTGTATACGGCGGCCAGACCCAGTACCTTCCGTTGCGCGTGAATCATGGTGGCGTCATGCCGATCATATTCGCCAGTTCGCTTATGCTGATTCCGACGGTTGTGCTGCAATGGCTTTCGCCGCATCTGGGCCAGTTCCGCGTTTTTCAGGTGCTGGAAAGCTCGCTTATTACCGGCCACTACCTGTATATTGTCTGTTATGTGGCCATGATTTTCTTCTTCTCTTATTTCTGGAACACCGTCCAGTTCCGTCCCAAGGAAATGGCCGATCAGTTGCGCGACTACGGCAGTTTCATCAAGGGGCTTCGCCCCGGCAAGCGTACCGCAGAATATCTGGAAAACGTCATGACGCGAATTACCTATTGCGGCGCGGCGTTTCTGGCGGTTATCGCCTTGGTGCCCACGGTGGTTTCCCGCTATATGGGCGTGAATTACATGATTACCCAGTTCCTTGGGGGTACCGGCCTGCTGATTGTGGTCAGTGTGCTGCTGGACTTCATTAACCGCGTTGAAGCGAATCTGGTCATGCGGAATTATGGCAGCCTGTTGGAACCGGAAAGTTCGTCTTCCGCGCGGCGCAAACCCGCCGCCGCCCAGGGGTCTGCCACAAGCATACGGCCGGTTAAAGGATCGGCCGCATGAGAATCGCCCTCTTGGGACCACCGGGTGCCGGGAAGGGAACGCAGGCTGTTCGCATTTGTCAGGAATTCAACCTGGTTCACCTTTCAAGTGGTGACCTTCTGCGCGGCGAAAAGATGAGCGGTTCGCCATTGGGCATGCGCATTCGGGATTTTATTGACAATGGCCTGCTGGTGCCCGACGACTTGATGATCCGCCTGATGGAAAAAAAGATCGCCGCGCTGAATCGCGGTTTTGTGCTTGACGGCTTTCCGCGTACGCTGCCACAGGCGCAGGCCTTGCGTACCATGCTGCAGAACGCCAATCGGCCGCTTGGCTTGGTTTTAAATTTTGTGGTCGATCCGTCTGTGCTCGCCCGTCGTTTTGAAGGGCGCCGAATATGCCCGGTCTGCCTGGCGGTTTATCATCTGGATTCCATGCCGCCAAAAGTTCCCGGCCATTGTGACAACGACGAGAGTGCGCTGATCATCCGCGAGGACGACCAGCCTGAAGTGGTACGGACACGGATTCACACGTATCAGGAAAGTATGGCTCCTCTTATTTCGTTTTATGCTCAACAGGGAGATTTCAAAACCATTGACGCCACCGGCGCGCCAAGCGATGTAACCCTGTCCGTCCTCGAAG
>JAJZOA010000031.1 GCA_021852225.1 Planctomycetota bacterium | reverse complement strand
CAACGCGAATGGTCTGGTTTCACCGCCATGGTTCGGAGAATGTGTATGGCCGATGTGCCGCTGGTATCCGTTGTTATTCCAACCTACAACAGCCCGGACTATCTTATTCAGACTCTGGAAACTGTGCTGGCCCAAACCTTTACAAATTATGAAATAGTCATCATTAATGATGGCAGCACCGACAACACCGCCGCGCGGCTGGAACCTTATAAGGACCGGATTCGCCTGATTACGCAGCCCAATGGCGGCATTGGCGTGGCGCGCAACCGCGGCATCGATGAAGCCCGCGGAAAATATGTCGCGTTGCTGGACCATGACGACCTGTGGATGCCCGAAAAGCTGCGATTTCAGGTGGATTTTTATCAGCGGCATCCGGAATGTTCCATGGTGGTGGTGCCGCACAGCAATACCGATTCACCCAATGAAAAATGTTATAACCTCAAACTGGCCAGACGGAACGGCGGCCTGATAAACCGCCCGCTGAAGGAAGCAAGGCGTTCGCACAATCGGCTGATTATGCAGACTTCCGGAATTATGTTTGAGAAAGCCCGCGCCGACGGCCTGCGTTTTGAAACCCGCCGCGGCTGCATGGAAGATGTCCCGTTTTTTCTGGGCATGTTCGGTCGCGGACCGGTGGGCGTGGCGGGTGACAAGCCGCTGATGCTTTATCGGCGGCACACCGGCAGTTATTCCCAGCGCGCGGACTTCTGGTTTGAAGGCATGAAAAGGCTGCGGGAACTTGACGCCCAGGGGCGATTCCATGAAATAACCGGTGTCAACCGCACGGACCTGGATAAACGACTGGCGGTGATGGCGCAAAAATTCGCGGTTATCGTCAAAAACATCGGCTGCTTTTCAGAAGCGATGGAGATGTACCGCGCCGAAAAGCCATTTCAGTTGCGGCAGCGGCAATTCGGCTTTCTGATCGCCTTTCCCGTGCGGGTCTGGCTGGCGAAATGGAAAATGCGTTCCACGATTAAGGCAAAACCAATCTCTTATCTTTAGACACCAATACTAAATCCGGAGTAACATTTTATTGTAGACATAAGGACATCACGACAATGCGAACACCCTGGGACGGCCTGCCGCAAACTCTGGCATTCCGCAATGTTGCTACGTCCAGAAAGATTATCAGACTCGCCTAACTGGCACGGCCATCTGCCATTTGGGCTCTGGTTGGTACATACCTTAAAGCCACGATTGATCGTGGAACTTGGGGTTTTGCAAGGAGATTCCTATTGTGCTTTCTGCCAGGCGGTTCAGGCAGCAGGATTAACAACGGAATGTTTTGGAGTGGACACCTGGGCTGGTGACGAACATACTGGGCCGTATACGGAAGCGGTTTATGCGCAACTAAAGACCTATCATGATCCGCGTTATGGTCATTTTTCCACCCTTCTTCGGCAGACGTTTGATGACGCGTTGCCCCAATTTCAGGATGGCAGTGTGGATTTATTGCACATTGATGGCCTGCACACCTATAGTGCGGTCAGGCACGATTTTGAAACCTGGCGGCCAAAGCTGAGCGAAAGTTCGGTGGTCCTGTTTCACGATTGCACGGAAATACAAGCCACGTTCGGAGTGTGGCGTTACTGGCATGAATTATGCCGGGAATATCCAAGTTTTACATTCCACCATTCCCACGGCTTGGGTGTTTTGGCCGTAGGAAAAGACATTCCTGACGCAGTGGCCCCACTCTTTAATTCCAAGCCCAGTGATGCATCTGGCATTCGGCATATATTTGAAAATCTTGGCGCGGCAATTAATCAGGCAAACGCGCCGCAAATACCACCTAAATCACTTGATGGTGCCGCACTAGAATTATTTCTGGACGATTTGCAGCAGGATAAATGTCACGTCCTGGTACGGGGTTATGGCCGCCAGCGCATCCGCTTTGCGGGAAAGAAGCTATCACAGATCGAATCGTGGATACGCAAACGCGTTAAACGTCAAGCTGGGTGACGAATGGCGAAATGAAACCATTGGGTATAGTTTCAATACATTGGAGCGTCTCGTGAAGCCAGTCTTCAAAAAACGACCCGAGGAAATGCCGCGGAGGCATGCATTTGAGTCCGGGATAGTCCACGCGAACATTATTCGATGACTGCTACGTCCAATCGTTCCTAGTCCCAATAAAAGCGGCATAGACCCGCATTAGAAAAGAGAAAAGATATGTCAGAGCGAACCGCCGAACCGGGCACTCCAGATTCCATGTCCCATCCAGTGGCCCACGTGATATGGGATCCAATTATCCTAAACGAGCCGCAACGCCTTACCGATGTGCGATCCTGGCACGGACATCTGCGTTTTGCGATGTGGGTCGTATCTGCAACGCGACCGCGCAGCATTGTGGAATTGGGAACCCATAAAGGAGATTCCTATAGTGCTTTCTGCCAAGCGGTAAAGGTTCTGGCGATTCCGGCAAAATGTTTTGCAGTCGATACGTGGCATGGTGACACGCAATCTGGCAATTATGCCGACGATGTGTATCAGGATCTGATCCGGCATAATCGGGAACATTTCGCTGACTTTTCCACGCTTTTGCGCGGAACCTTTGATGAAGCCCTGACGAAGATCGAGAACCAGAGCGTCGATCTTCTGCACATTGACGGATTTCACAGCTACCGTGCGGTTCGATACGATTTCGAGTCCTGGCTTCCGAAATTAAGCGACCGTGCAGTGGTGCTTATTCACGATTGCGCAGTGGTGGAACCGGGATTCGGCGTGTGGCGATTTTGGAACGAACTATGCCGAAGATATCCTCATTTCACTTTCCACCATTCGAACGGCCTGGGACTGCTAGCCGTCGGTAAAGATATTCCAAACAGGATTCGTCCCCTGCTGAACATTTCAAGTGCCGATGCAGCCTGCATTCGTCACCTTTTCGAAAATCTTGCTGCTGCATCTGAATCCCCCGCTGAGGCCCTGCCGGCACCAAGTCAGCTTCTGAACCCCAAGTTGCTCAATGCGTTCCTTTCTGAATTGCAACAGAACAAATGCCACGTACCGGTTCGCAGCTATCGCCAACAGAAATTTCGGTATGTAAAACGAGTCGCCCAGCGTTACAGATCACAACTTACGCGCAACGTCAAGGGACGGCTCGCCGCCTTGATCGCCAGACATTGAATGCCCGAACGCGTGGACCTGTCCGCCCGTGCAGATTGGGCTTGAATTTGAACTCTCATCCGACTTCGCCGATTGTTTCAGTCAGGTCGGACATACAATACCCGCTGGCTTGGGCGATCAGGGGAAAAGCCCAATTCAGGGCGACCGAAAGATCGCCGCTATTACTTCCCGCGTAAAATGCAAAGTCTTCCGAAGTCAAGCGAAGTCGTAAAAGGGGTTCAATCGCCTGAGGCCTGAACCAAAACATTGAATCTTTGGGAAAAAGGTCTTTAAGCGGATTAACCGGAACGCCAAGCGCGCATGCCAGGCGAATGAGAAGTTTCATGTTGGCCGACCAGGATGGTTGAGACCCCAGCGGCCCTGTGGTTTGGGCCAAAATTCCAAGGTCCTCTATTCCGTCGAAAGCCTTCTTTATGCGGGAAATGCGTGCGTCGGAAAAGAGAAGGTTGTCCAGTTTCTGCTCCCACAATTTAATTTCATCCGCTGATTTTCCCGACGGCGTATCCGGGCACTTGCAGACATAACGGTATCGTCCTTGCAGCACCGCGGGATAAATTTGGGCAAACGCGTCGCCGCCATTTCCCGGATCAGCGACCGGAAAGATTTTGGCTGCCGGACAGACGTCCTGAATACACTTGTGCAGGGCGATATCCAATGAGGGAACCGAAACAAATAATTCCCAGTTTTGTACCATACGGTTCAAATACTGGCCGACCGCCTTCCAGGCAAACATATTGCTTACATGAAATATCAGGGCGATGTCTTTTCCCACACTTTTGTCCCCCAGAGGCGATGATCCCGGACCGGCCGTCGGAACGCGGCTATCGGAAATGGCGTCCGCGGTGGCTTTCAAAAATGCATAACCATTACGGCGATCAGGCTCCAGATAGGCACCCTCTGCCCATTCATTCCATGCGTTAATAAAGACCAATCGCTCTTGAGAAGGAAGTCGCTTTCTGGTCTCACGGCAGATATTCCCAAGCCATCGGCGGTAAAGTTCCGGGGTGGCGTGCGAAAACCCTATGCCCCGCCCAGGACGTCGGGACTCGTTGTCCCAGGCGGGCATGACCCCCCGAAAGACGCGGTATGCCGGGGCCACGAAATTTTCTGCGGCGGCAACGCGTTGGCGATAATCGTGTACTTCGCCACCGAATTCGGGGTTGACAATCTGAACGACGCTTCGAGACCGGCCCTTTTCCATTTTCTTTACCGGCGGAAATTCCACAGCGGCATCGAAGCCGATTGACCGCGGGTCCATTGAGTCGTGGGAAAGCGGGAATACAAGATAGGGCTCGTCAACACCAGCCTCCCGAGCACGTTTGCGCCAGCGTGCGGCGGTGGCAGCGGGGTCTGCCATGAGCGATGGCCAATAAATCAATAAAAGGGGCCGACCACCAATTCGAATATAACGTGAATCCGCAAACACCGGAAACAGGGATTCCAGAAAGGCAATGTCATCCGTTGGCGAGTGGGTCTGTTCCAACAAAATTTCCCGCTCCGATCCATCCCATGCGCGCGTCCAATTGCCATTAGCCCAACAAAGACAGAACGGCAGATCAAGGTCAGGATTTGCCAGCATCTGATTGAGTGGTTTTTCAAGAATTCGGCGTCCGCTAAACCAATAATGGTAATAACAAAATCCAAACACGCCGTATTTTTTTGCCAATTGTATCTGTGCTCGCTGGGTATCAATTAACCTTAAGTCGTAGAAGCCCAGATCCCCCGGCAATTTCGGTTGATTGTGTCCAAGGTATTGCGGTACCGCGCGGGTGACGTTGGTCCATTCGGTAAAACCTCTACCCCACCATATGTCGTTTTCCGGAACAGGGTGAAATTGCGGCAGATAAAATGCGATCAGTTTGATGTCATCCGGCGCAAGATCGATGCTGCCCGCGCCGGCAGGAACGTACCCCCACTGAGCGGCAAGCGACAAGCCGAAAATCTGACTGGCATATTCCCCGGCGAGCGCGGAGGAGGGATTCGGGGATTTCCAGGATTTACGCCATCGCCGCGCACGTTTTTTCAGACCCTTAAATCCTTCGCGACGATAGACCTTGACCGCATGTCGGCCTGCTTGAGCCGCGAGATTCAACAATTCAGATATTTTGCCCATACATGAAGCGCCTTTTTGACCAAAATAAATCCACCGGGCAATACGCTCGGTATTAAGACTTTAACCGTTCACCTAAATAAGCGCAAGTTTGTCTCGCCAATGACACCCATATAGAGCGACTCGTCAGCCACCTGCCGGGAAACTATAATCGCAAGGGATAAAGTCGCCTAAGCGCGGCCGAAGACTGACGAATTGCACAATCCGCGTTTCGATCTGGTCTGCGCAAGAAAGGAACCATGATGAACTGCGATGGCACTGCCGCACGGGGAGATATAACCCTGCGAGAAATCTGGAACCCCATCCTGCTTCTACCGCCGATGCGTCTGTCTGATTCTCCAGATTGGCATGGGCATCTGCCTTTTGGAATGTGGCTCGTTTGGGCATGCGAACCGCGCATTGTGGTCGAACTCGGAGTATTGAAAGGAGATTCGTATTGCGCTTTCTGCCAGGCGACGAAATATCTGAAACTCCCCGCCAAATGCTTCGGTATCGATACCTGGGAAGGGGACCCGCATACCGGAAGGTATGGCGAAGAAATTTTTTCCGCTTTACGCAAGCACCACGATCCGGAATATGGAGAGTTTTCCACCCTTCTTCGCGCCACGTTTGATAACTCGCTGGGGCATTTTGCCGACAGAAGCATTGACCTGCTTCATATTGACGGATTTCACAGTTATAAAGCCGTCCGGCACGATTTCGAGTCCTGGCTGCCTAAACTCAGCGACCGGGCCATCGTTCTGTTTCACGATACTGCCGTCATCCAACTTAACTTTGGAGTATGGCGGTATTGGGCGCAGGTCTGCCGACGATACCCTAATTTCTCGTTCTACCATTCCAACGGGCTGGGCGTTCTTGCCGTCGGGAAGGAGATTCCTCTGGGTATCCGCCCCCTTTTCGCCGGTTCACGGGCAGAAAAGGCCAGCTTTCGACATCTGTTTGAAAATCTTGGCGCGTTGATAGGGCGCGATCATCGGCCTGCCATGTCTGAGCCCAACGGTGAAGCATTGGAGGCGTTGTGGCGTGATTTGGCGGAAGATAAATGCAAGGTAACGCCGTATTCGCACGCCCGACAATATCAGCGATATCTTGGCAAATTTCTTTCGCATGGAGAATCCGCGATTCGACATTTAATTAAACCATCCTTTAAGAAGCTCGCCGGAGTAAGCCACCATGGCAGGTCGGCAAAGAAATAGCCGTGGTCCCGATCCGGCGAACTTTCGAGGATTGGCAACGGCAAGCATTCCCGCGATATTATCGCGGTATTTCAATGGGCATGAACAGGAACATGCCGCGACATAGCAGCATTCTTGGCGAAAGAATCCCCATGCAGGCATCACCACTCATATCTGTAGTTATTCCAACCTACAACAGCCCGGATTACCTCATTCAGACGCTGGAAACCGTGCTGGCCCAGACGTTTACCGATTTTGAAATTGTTATTATTAACGATGGAAGTACGGACAATACCGCGCAGCGCCTTGAACCATATCTGAAGCGCATCCGCCTGATCACGCAAAGCAACGGCGGCATTGGAGCGGCGCGTAACCGCGGCATTGATGCAGCCCGCGGCAAATATGTCGCCCTCCTGGACCATGACGATTTATGGACGCCGGAGAAACTTCAATTACAGATCGCGTATTTTCAAAAACATCCGCAGTGCAGCATGGTTATGACCTGCTTCGCTGAATCGACGCGTCCTGATTTCCCGATTAATGCGGCCGTAGCGACACATCATGATGGTCTGGTTACACGCCCGTTGGGACGTTTTGACCATCGTAAATTTCTTGTTATGACCTCAGGTATCATGTTTGAGCGTGAACGTGCGACCGGCATTCGTTTCGCCACCGAGCGAGATTGCATAGAAGACCAGCCGTTTTTCCTGAAGATGTATCCGCTCGGCCCGGTCGGCGTGGTTGGCGAAGCGCCCTTGATGATTTACCGTGTTCATTCCGGCAGTTATTCGCGCCGTCCCGATTTCTGGTTCAATGGAATAAAGAAGCTGCGCGAAATGGATCGTGACGGTGAGTTTCGCAATTATTCCATGGATCAGCGTCGTGACCTCGATCGGTTTCTCGCTGGCATCTCCCGCTTGGCCGCAACGGTGCAACTGCAATCCGGCCGCCATGAGCACGCGCTAGAGCTTTTCCGTCGTGAAAAAATACATTGGCTGCGAAACGGCCACTGGCGATTCCTTACAAGTTTTCCATTCAAGCTCATCGCTTGCCGAATGCGGATACGCAGGCAGAATAATCAAGCACGACCCCGCATTTAGCGCTGGGCTAAGCCGGTAAAATGGTCACAACTGATGGACTGACAATTTCACCGTTTTGAGGGAAGCGCCATCCCAATAGGCAAGTAAGCGATTCACATACTTGGCGCACCGGCATGGTTCGGTTTACACTCGGCCGCCATGTCCAAATACCATGATGACAGAACAGCCGCATCCGATCCGGTTAATATCCGGCTGTCCAATTCCAAATTACAGATACTTCAGCCCGACCTTTTTGGCTGGCAGTCGCTCTTCACAAAAATGGTTTTTATGAATCGGAGGCTCCGCGCCCGCGGTATCAGGGCGATGCTCAATGAGCACCTCAGCTTCGGGGACTCGCGTGCCGCGGTTGTGATGCGGATCCGATCGCCCCTGATCGTGGCCGCCTATTCCGACGAGCTTGACGCGGTGATCCTGCTGGAATTCCCCGATTTTCTGGCGACAGATTATTCGCTTCGCCTCGGCTCGCGGCTGCTAACGGTAAACACCTACCGCTTTGGCAACAGCCCGCTTAGAGATATTCACGCCGGCCCGGAATTTAAAGGGCGCTATAGCAGTTTTTACCCGCTGATCGCAGAGTTTCTTTCCGATGACATAGATACAATAAACCGCAGAAAAAGCCGAATCGCTGAAGCCGAATGGCGGCAAACCGTCGAGTTTTCCCGGAAACTGCTGGCCGGCGATCAAGTCTGGCTACGCGACGGTCGGCCCATGGAGAGTTTCAAAGTGGGCAGGCGGGTGGAATTGCCGCCAACGGGATGATGGGTCCGAAAAAATCATCGCGAAAATCTGAAAAACACTGTCATTCGCACCGCTTTCCAAAGCAGAAATCAACGCACAAAGTTTGTAATTGGCGCGTTGGCACTTGCGTCCGAAGCTTTTGCAGTTAGAAAATCGCAAGGTGCACAGATGGCGTAACTTATCATTGCGGCATCGTGAGCGGCGACTTGTAATGCTCGCGAATTTCGCCTTGGCATACAACAGGAAAATACTCGCAGCGGCTGCCATAGCCGCGGCCAACAGCGGTCATGCCCGTCTTTATCATTGCGATCATTTTCAGAGCGACGCGATTCTCAAAGGACGCCATCCGCGGTTTGATGGCCTCCTGCTTTGGGCCTGCGAACCGGCAATCGAACTGCCCTGATTGTTCGCATCCAGCTCTAATCCGACCATCGATACTTCCGGCGAGATCAGCCCTCCCCCGCTGCCGCGAGTCATTTCAGACGATATGATCGCTTGCGGCCAGCGTTCTGGAGGCCTGCCTGCACGCCAAAATTTCGGTTCCTGAACAGGCCGCCATTCTGGGAGTTGACGACGACGATATGCATACACAGTTGCGGGAGCCGCACATTTCCACCATTCCGCTTGCCTGCCATCGCATCGGATATATGGCAACGACAATGCGGTTAAAGAGTGGTACCGGTCATCACCGGCGGCGAAAAATCAGTCCGTGCGAAGAGTTACACATTCCGCCGCTACCCGTTATTTCGCGCCGCTCCTCGGATATTGTTGCCGCAGACGACCCGTTTATACGCGATGCGGCGGCAAATATACGGGACCATCTGCATGAAGGACTGAACGTTAAACAACTGTCCTGCGCCATGAAGGTTTCACGAACCACCCTTGAAACCCGGTTCAAGGCAGTGCTGCGGCGGCAACCCGCCGAGGAAGTCCGCCGCAAGCGGATGGAGCGGGCCAAAACGCTTTTATCTTCCAGTAAAATAACGGTCGGAGAAATTGCGAGCAAGGTCGGATTCGGTTCCGCGCAGCTTTTCAGCGAGCCGTTCCGACGGTTTGAAAGGCGACCCCACTGACCTATCGCAACGCCGCCGGAAAAAGAGAAATTGTGGCCGACTGATGCCAATACCGTTCCGCAAATCCGGTAAATGGCGATCAGCTATTGTGGAAAATTCGATTTAATTTGTGGAAAAACAATATTGCCGAAAATTCATTAATAACGCTAAGATGTTTTGCATTAATGGTGAACATGTGGATCAACATGATGGTCTGCACACCGTTTCAAGCAAGCATCTTTTCGGATGCTGAAATGAACAGAGTTTAAGAATCGTGCAGTCGATAAGGCGCGTGAAACGCACGGTGGATAACGGGCGTTTAAGAATTCAGTTCTACTTTTTTTAACCGGGCATCGCTCGGAAGGAGATGATTTCATGCGTTTTGGCACAAGAATTCTGACCGGCATTTTAACCGCGGCCGCCGGTGGCGGGCTGGCGGCTGTTGCCCAAGCACAAACCAACATCGCCATTGTGAACCCGAATTTCAGTGAGGTTTATCAAAGCCAGGCCAACTACCAGACCAGCCTTTCCAACCCGTCCGCGGCGATCACCGGAGACCTGAACAATGGTTATTCCCTGGGATGGGGATCCACAACGTTTAGCAATTCATTGACATTCAGCGACGGCTCAACCAGTTCATCCGGCTATGTGCCGGGCTGGGCCGGCTCCGGCGGCGAACAATATCTTGGTGCCACCACCACAGCACCCAATCCGCGGAGCGGTGGCACCTATGCCTGGTCAAATAACGGCAATTTCAGTCAGACGCTGGCCACCAATATCACTCCGGGCGCAACCTATCTTCTAACCGCCGGCATCGACAACCGCTATAGCGGTGACGGTCCGGTGATGCAGTTGACCGCGGGTGGAACAGCATTAACCGGTGGAACGTTGTTTGGTTTGCCAGCAGGATACCGCCAGGCACCGAACACGGTGGCGGAACTGGTCACGGCACCAGCCGGTGCGAGCGGTGCTCTGGGCATTACTTTGGGAAACAGCGCGGGCGGCCAGACGGACTTTAATAATGTCCAACTGGTTGAAAATCCAAGCGGAGTGCCCACGGTTTACGCCAATGGACTGACGGTAAATAACCTTGGGGGAGTGGCGCCCACGCCCGGCCCGACGGATCAGGCGAATCTAAGCCCGACGGGCACTGTCAGTGCCGCCTATCCGGGTAATCCGACGGGCAACACAGTGAACTACTACACCAATAACGGTGCACCTCCGGGCCAGACCTTTACCACTGGCACCGCGCAAGGCTATACATTAAACAGCATTACCGTGCTGGATTCCGATGAACATGGCGGCTTTAGCGACAACGCCGCCCTGACCTTAAGCATCAGCAGCATCAGCAGCGGAAAGTACACACTGGTGGGCGTGGTTACAGGCGCGGTGCCGGTCGGCACCTCCACTGCCACCGGTGATTACGTTCAACTGGTCCTGAATACGCCGATAACGCTAAACGGCAGCAGCGTCTACGGTTATTCCATTTCCAGCAACACCGGCTACAGCGGACTGGCCGCCGATACCAATAATGATTACACCGGCGGAACTCTGGCTGATTTCCAGCCGGGAAGTTCGCCTTTCGGTGGAACACTTGCCACCAGCACTGTTCTGCCAAGCAGTGTGTTTGATGTCAGCCTGACGGCGACGCCAGAACCTGCCAGTCTTTCACTGCTGCTCGTGGCCGCCGGATTGATGCTGCTTGCACGGCGAAGGCCGGTCAATAACTGATGCGCGGGCGGCGTAAGTGCAGCGGCTGCACGCACAGTTTGAACCTGCGCTGTAATTTTTGGCAAAGATTCGCCGCAAATTGCACTGACATTCCGGATTCCGATGGTCATTGTGCCTCTTGGCTGCCGGAAGGCCAGAACCTGCGGAACTTTTGGCCGTGGATGGCCTGATAGTCCGGTGTAACCGTATGACGGACGGCACACATAACATTCTGCATCAGGATCGGGGAGTCGTTTATGATC
>JAJZOA010000342.1:7829-11277 GCA_021852225.1 Planctomycetota bacterium | reverse complement strand
CCGGCCTTGAAATCAATTATTTCCGGGTTCTCGCAGATGATCCTGGCGGTCACAACCTCGTGTATCTTCTCTTTTTTTGTCCAGGCGGTAACCCGGCTTTTCCGCCTTTATGACAGGGTCTTTTAGTTTTCCCTTTATTCGGCCTTTTTCGTCCTTATGAGGTTTCAGGAATGGACGATTTACTGGGAAATTAGATCGAGCTGGCCCTTGAAAATCTACGCAACCCCGAAAACTAAAAGGCCCTGGCCTTTATGACCTTATTGCCGCGGGGGGCCGATCACTTTCACCGCCGCGCGTTGGTACTTTGAAGCCGGGAACGGCGGGCTAAGCGAATACGAAAAGGGCTAAAACCGCGGGCTATCGATGACGCCACATTTACCATATTAGGGTCAGGCCCGGCTTTTACCAGCTGCCACGTATCGCGGCAGCCCGTCGTCCATTTCCGATCAGGCTCGAAAATTACAGGGACCCCGAAATAGTGAAATTCGGCGCGTAGGCGCGCAATTGTCGTAAATTTCAGTGTTCATGGTTCATCAAACAACTCTTCGGGCTTTTACTTGGGTTGGGCATCTTGGGCGCAATCCCCACCGGCCCTATCCGGATGATGATGATGCACTTTTACCGGGCAAGCGCCAATGCGGCAGCCGCATCTGGCGAATTTCCGACAGCGTTGCGCAAGGCTTGAGCGGATTGAAGGTTCCGCCAGACACGGTCCCACCGCAGGTGCGCCAGAACAACATCCACATACGCGCCGCGACGCAGACCAAAATCATAAAAATAGGCGTGGTCGCTTAAGTCCAGCGCCAGAATGGGAACGGCGTTAAAGAGTGGAAATTGCCCATTCTGACTGCCCGATAAATTCCATATCCGACCCGTGGTCAGGTCATAAACCGTCCAGACCCAGCCGCGACTGGAAACCGCGGTCATCCGTAAATCCAATAAGAAGCCTTCCGTGCTGTCGAAGGCTTCGTCAATGCAGTCGGCAAGTTCCTGATGCAGGGGAACGGTCTGATGACCGAGCAGGTCAAAATAAATTTCATGGTTGCGCACGGCTGCCAGCGCAAACTGAAGATCGCCCTTTAAATTGGCAATGTCCGACATATCCAACGCACCGCGTGTGCGCTGGCGCTCACATATTTTTTCCGTCAGACTGTTGGCCTTGTGAACAAAGCCAAGATAAAGCTGGTAATGCTCATCCAGCGTCGGCCGGCTAAGGCCGGCCACCGTGGCAAGATGAGCAAATTCTCTGGCTTTCAAAAGCTGGCAGGCCATGACGTTTCCTTTCGATCCGCTTGGAATGCACTTTCACCGCGCGGACCTGTCAAGTTCTCCGCCGCTCCATCGGCCTGAATTATAAAATCCGTTCAAACCAATCAAACCATGTTACCGCAGGGCACCGCTTGTCGCCAAACCGGCTTTTTTCAGCGCATCTGAAATGACCTGCAGGCTTGCCGGCGTCGGTTCGCAAAGCGGCAGGCGCACGTCGCCGGTATCCATGCCCAGCAGGGCCATCGCGGCTTTTACAGGTATCGGGTTGGTTTCCACGAACAGCGCCTTTATCAGCGGAAAAAGCGCCAGGTGGTCCGCACGGGCTTTGGCAATGTCTCCGGCCAGTGCCGCATGCACCAGCCCGCGCACGCGGTCGGGAACGATATTGGACACAACGCTGATCACCCCCTGAGCACCGACGGAAATCATCGGCAGCGTCAGCGAATCGTCACCCGAAAGGACCTGCATTCCGGCGCAGACGGCCTCCGAGGTAAGGTCCAGATTCCCCGCGGCATCTTTTACCGCCACAATATTGGGACATTCAGCGGCCAGACGTACCATGGTGGCCACCGTCATGGAAATGCCCGTGCGACCGGGAATGTTGTACAGCACAATGGGAATATCAACGGCGCGGGAAATTTCCTTGAAATGCCGGTACAGGCCTTCCTGGGAAGGTTTATTGTAATAAGGATTCACCAGAAGTGCCGCATCCGCCCCGGCCTGTCTGGCATGGCGCGTCAGGTCTATGGCTTCATCCGTGGCGTTGGAACCGGTGCCCGCAATCACCATCATGCCCGTGCCGCGCGCCGCATGAATGGCTGCCTCTACTACGCGGTGGTGTTCCGCATGGGACAAAGTGGGCGATTCGCCAGTGGTTCCGACGGGGATAATTCCATCTATTTTATTTTTTGCCTGGTGGGCAATTTGTTTTGCAAATTGCGCGTCGTCAAAATGGCCGCCACGAAATGGTGTCACCAGTGCGGTAAATGCGCCTCGAAGTATCATAACATCTCCAAAACCGGCGTTTTGCCGTGATTATCACGACGCCGACACGTTCATTATTTTTCCGCCACGGCAATGGCCTGCTTCATTTCCCGAACCGCGTTTGCCAAGCCCACAAAAATCGCCTGACAGACAATGGCATGGCCAATGTGCAGCTCGCTGATATAGGGCAATTGCGCCACCGCGGCCACGTTGGTCAGATTCAGGCCATGACCCGCATTAAACTGCATTCCGTGGTTCAAAATCTCCTCGCCGGCACTGCGCAAACGCTCCAGCGCGGCGGCCTTTTTTACGGGGTCCGCCGCGATGGCATAGGGTCCCGTGTGCAATTCGCAAATTTCAAAACCGGCCCTGGCGGCGGCATCCACCTGGCGCGGGTCAGGATCAATAAACGCGCTGGTGCGAATTCCCTTGCGGCGCAAGCGTCGCACCGCATCGGAAATGACGCGAAGCTGCCCGGCCACATTCAGACCGCCTTCTGTGGTTACTTCCGTGCGCTTTTCGGGAACCAGCGTCACCATTTGCGGAACAATTTTTAGCGCGATGGACACAATTTCCGCTACGGCGGCCATTTCCAGATTCAACGGAACCCGAACGGTTTTGGAAAGCAGGAACACATCCCGGTCCTGAATATGACGTCTATCTTCGCGCAAATGAATCGTCAGAATGTCCGCTCCGCCAAGCTGCGCTTCAACCGCGGCCCAGACCGGATCCGGCTCGGTCGCCTTTCGCGCCTGCCGCAGAGTCGCGACATGGTCAATATTCACGCCCAGTTTTACCATCACACCGCTCGTTTCCAGCTTCACATACCGGCGGGCACGCCCTTACCGGTTTCAAGTCACGCAATTATATCCAAATCCCGCACCAATGGCAGGTTATCAGGTAGAATTGCCTGGGCCGGGCGATCTGTTATTTCAGAACTGGCGGGTCCCGTCAACCGGCAGGCGGAAAAGCGCCGCCATTTTTTGCGGATTTCGGAGTATTTCCGGAAATGGCCCCACACAAGAACTATCGCCTGGATAACCAGCCACTCAGGAAATCAGGTGCCACGCGCAGTATTTCGCGCTGGCTCATGGCGGTTTTTCTTGCTGTTGGAACGTTTATCGGAATCACGGTTATCGCCGGTTCCATGCTGCCGGATGTGCTATCCACCCTTTTTAATCTGTCATGGGTTTTA
>JAJZOA010000342.1:0-7819 GCA_021852225.1 Planctomycetota bacterium | reverse complement strand
CATTCTGTTGCCGGCAACCATGCTCGGATTCGCCCTTACCCGACCGCTGCGCGGGATGTTGGCCATTCAGACGTCCATCTGGCCGGACTGCTATCGGCTGGTGCTTTCGGCGGCGCTGGGGCTGGGCGTTTTATCATTGGGCACACTGCTGCTGGGAACGCTTCATCTGCTCAGTGGCTTTTACCCTGGCGGACTGCTGATTTTATCCGCTGGCATCGGCTATACGGCCACCCGAGACTTTTTTTTGCAGGCCGATTACGCGAAGCTAAAGGCTCCTTTGGACGCCAAATTTCTTTGGCTTCTGCCCGCCTGTCTGCCCGCAGCGGTTCTGCTGATCGCGGTCACGTTTCCGGCCGGTTCGCTGTGGCATACTGAAGGCAACGGCTACGATGTGCTGGAATACCACCTGCAATTGCCACATCAGTTTCTGCGGGCGAATTCCACCGCACCGGTGCGCGGCAATATTTATTCATTTCTGCCACTGAATGTTGAAATGCTGTATCTGCTGCTGGGGGCGGTGGCGCGGTCGGTGCTGCATGACCGGATTATTTATGTACTGGTGTATGGCGCACAAATGCTGCACGCGGCAATCGTACTGCTGGCGGGACTGGCTGTGGCACTTTCACCTATCCGCATGAGCGTTCGCGGACGGGTGGTGGCGCTGCTTCTTTTTCTGGCAACGCCATGGACTCTGGTCATCGGTTCGCTGGCCTATAACGATGGGGGGGGCCTTTTGTATGGCGCATTGGCCCTGGGGCTGGCCTGCGCGGAACTTGAATGGCGCAGCCTGCTGGTTATGGGAATTTTGCTGGGTCTGGCGGTAGGCTGCAAAATGACCAGTGGCGTTTTAATTGCCGTGCCCGCGGCGGCGATGCTGCTGGCCCGCCGCCGCGCAGGGGGGCTGGCGATCGTCACGCTGGTGGCACTGGCGCTTTATTCCCCCTGGATGGCGCGCAGCATGGTGTATACGCACACACAAACCGCCATAGGAAATCCCATTTTCCCAATTTTTTCCGGCACGCTGGGGCGCGGGAACTGGTCCGAATCGCTGGCCAACCGCTTTGACCGCGGGCACACACCGCCACCGCGCGAGGCATCCTTTTCCGGCCATTTACACGCGCTGGTCTCTCAAACCATTCTGGACCGGCAATGGTCGCCCGGGCTGGCGGCATATGGCGATGCACTGCGGCCCGTACCGCGAATTCCAACCACTCGCACGCCTTGGCCACTGCGGGTCGGCCTGCTGTGGCTGCTGGTGGTTCCGGTGGTGGTCTTTGCCCTTTTCACCGGCCCCGCTGCATGGCTGATGGCGTTGTGTCTGCTGGTACAGCTGATCGCGTGGCTGACCTGCACGCAATTGCAGGCACGGTTTTCGCTGCCATTTGTCCTGCCGCTGGCGATTCTATTTGGACTGGCCGCGGAATTTCGACCACGGTTAGGCTCGGCGGTGCGCGGCCTTCTGGTGGCCCAGAGCCTGTTTTGCCTGTTGCTGCTGCGACCGGAATCCGGGCTGTTTTTCGGGCCGTTAAACGCCCGGATGAAGCCATTTATCGGCGGCATTTTTACACTGCCGGCAGACTGGATATCCGACGCCAACGGCATGCAGTTTCCCCCGCACGCCACCTGGTATCTGGAAGGTGATTCGGCTGCGCTTTATATGCGTGGCCACTATATTTACAACACCGTGTTCAACCGTAATCGGCTGGCCCGGGCGTTGGCCGCCCATGGAGCCGGCGGCGCGCTGCGCTGGCTGCAAAGCCACAAGATTAATTATGTGATTCTGGACTGGCCCGAAATTTATCGTCTGCGCCATACCTACGGTTTTGACCCGGCCGTCACGCCCGGCAATGTAAATGCCCTGATCCGCGCCGGCCTCGAACCGGTCCCTGTAAAAACCGCTGCCGGCATTCAAATATTTCGCGTTCCGAAAAATTGAACAAAAGAGCCTGTAAACGCCTTCATACAGGGCGATTCCTTCATGTGACCACCTCTGCGGCGATTCGGTTTGCCGGTTGCCTTGGCAACACAACAGTCCTAGCATATAAGCGTCAAAACGGCACGGACGGATCCGCAGTATTCCGCGGCCTTTGGCGAAAGGCATAAGCAGCCGGAGAAATTCCAATGTTAGAGGTACCCCTGATGGCCCGAAACAGCCACCCCACCGTTAAATCACCTCCCATGCCGGATGTTCAGTCCGCCGATGATTCACGGGAAATCGCGATAGATCAGGTGGGGGTCAAGGGCGTTCGTTACCCGATTACACTTTTGCGTCCCAATGGTGGCCAACAGCACACCGTAGCGCAGATCAACCTGTATGTGTCGCTTCCCAAACATAAAAAAGGGACGCACATGAGCCGTTTTCTGGAAATTCTAAACCATCATCACCGCAGCATTACGCCGGAACTTATCACACCTATTTTGCATGAAATGCGTGAAAAGCTTCATGCCGACGACGCACGCATTGAAATGACGTTTCCGTATTTCATTGAAAAATCCGCGCCGGTTACCGGCGCACGGGGTCTGATGGATTACGTCTGTTCATTTGAAGGTACCAGCAATGGCTCGGATGATTTTATTCTGGGCGTGCGGGCACCGGCCACCAGCCTTTGCCCGTGCAGCAAGGAAATATCAGCCTACGGCGCGCACAATCAGCGGTGTGAAATTTCCGCCCGCGTGCGATTCACGGGCAAACTCTGGATTGAAGACCTCGTGGCCATAATGGAAAAAGCCGCCAGCGCGCCGGTGTATGCCGTGCTAAAGCGGCCGGATGAAAAATTTGTCACCGAGCAGGCCTTTGATAATCCGAAGTTTGTGGAAGACATTATTCGCGACCTGGCGACTGGAATGGAACGCGATTCCCGCATCACCTGGTATCGGATTGAAAGCGAGAATTTTGAATCCATTCATAATCACAACGCCTACGCCCAAATTGAAAGAACCAAAAACTGACCGCCGGGCCGGCGACGAAAGGGTCCTGTGATTTCTCTTAAAATCGGAATTGACGTTATACTTTCCAGCGGTCATAAGCCCTTTACCTGAAGACCAAAGGAGACCAGTGCTTGAACCCGCCAGGAATAAACCCGGTTCTAACCAGCATGGAGGGATGTCAAATTCAGATCGCCGGTTCCATGAACGCCGCGATTCACCACCCGGCCTGGTATCGCCTGGTGGGACTTATTTCCGAACATGAATATGAGTCCGCCATCAACGGGAGGCCGGCAAGTGGACCGATCTCTTCCTCATTTCTTTTTCGCGCCGGCGAGATTCAATGTCAACCCCAGGCATGGACCGTCTCCACTGCGCAATTGGAAGATTTGTCGCCGATTGTAACCATGGCTGCGAAACTATTTGACGATCTGCTTCCCCATACCCCAATACAGGCCTACAGCATCGGCTTCTTCTTCCATGCCGGGGTCCAAACCGGTATTGACCCGCGACGCGGCTTGCTTACTGCGATAAGTAATGCCAACATTGGGCTTGCCGGGCCACCGGATGGAACGGCCCATTTCAGCCATAACTTCGGTAATGAAGCTCAGGAAACGTCCGTGCTCATTGAACCGTCAAATCGGGACCGACAGAGAATATTTCTAAATTTTAAGACCACCTTTACGATTCAGCCCGGAACCGACCACACCGGAAGGGTGAAATTCGACCAGTTTAATATCGGACCCCTTCTGGCCAATCACGCGACAGCCACACAAAACGCCGCGCGGCAGCAGTTGCAACGCACGCTTGACGCTATAAAATGCTTGCAGGAGTAAGATCATGGCGCTAGCACATGCAATCGAAATTCCCGCAGAACCCTCCAATCGGGTGCGGGCGGGAGCCTTATCTTTTAACGCTGTCGCCGGCACCCGGGAATCCGCCTTGCAACTGCCGATCAGGCCGCCGTTTAATTTATCCCCCGGCAGCCTGCCACCCAACACGCCGGATCCCAGCGAGCTTTTTGAACTCCTGGCCAAATGGGACGGCCCCTACGCCGGGGGTAATTGCCTGCGCCAACAGACCGCGGCCTGGCGGCTGACTGGCGCTGAAGGGGCCGCATGGCTGATCGCGCGCAGTTCAGAAGAAACGGACATTGAATTATTAGACCGCGTGGCCCTCACGCTAAGTGAAATTGGACAGCCGGCGATCGATCCAATTCTGCGCTGGGTTGATTGCAGCGCCGGATCGGAACATTTGTGCGCTTTATTCCAGGCCCTTGCCTGGATGGACCGGACGCAAACCGCCGAGTCAATTGACGCCATCGCCGCCGCCATAGACGTTGGCTTAGGCTCCGACTCCAAGGATGTCCGGGAAAAGGCGATTGCCGCGGCGGGCGCACTACCATACCAAAATGCCGCGACCTTGCTTCGCGAACATATAGATGTCGAACGCGACCCGACATTAAAAGCGCTCACAACCCAGACTTTTCGCTCCCTTGGCGCGGAGTGCTGATACGACATGTGGTGGCTGATTCGATCGGTCAGGCGAAGCCGCTGGACACCCGATGGGACCGCGCCGGTTTCGCGGGAATTCACACAAACCGCTTCAGCGGACCTGATTCCTCGCCCCATCGACAACGGTGGTCTTTCTGTTTACCAAATCCCGGACAGCGCAGAAGAAAAACTGACTGCGACACTTCACGTCGTGCTGACCCGCAAGCCGGAGACCGTTCACTTTTTGCGAATCCGGCGCGATCATTTCCAAAATCTTCCACTGGAAATAGAGCACGAATTCTCACCTGATCAGCACCCGTATCTGAAAGAGCGCCATCGGAACATTTATGGCATCACCGCCGAGCTTTCGGTTCAAATTGCTGGCAACATCCTTTCGCAGGGCGCAGATGTGTTGACAATTACCGCAGGTGAAATCAGGACAAGGGGGGTTAAGCTTCTGGAAGACCGGGAATTTGCGGCCCATATTGCCTTTCCCAACGCCTATCGCCGATAAAACCTCCTCCGGGCGGGAAAAAGTCCGTCGAACGTCGTCCATTTAATCGCCCCAATACTGATTTGCTGGAATAACATTCCGCCGACAACGTTATATGAATCGCCTGCAACGGCCCGCCGGTCGTGAATTAATAACATTGAAAGGCTTTTTGTGCTCAGCCTTTGGAGATACCGTTTATTCCATGCCAAAGATACCCATACACACGTTTCATTATTCCTTTATGCCGAAGCGCCTTATAAGCCGCGTTGCCATGCTGTTCTGCTGCGCCCTGGCGTTGCTTTCGGCCGCGTGTACCACGCTGCGCGTCACCAGCCCTCCGGAAACCGCGGATGAACAATATTTACTCTCCGATGCGGCATCCAAATCCATCGCCCGCCTTACGGTTTCAAATCTGCGTGACCGGCGGGTATTTGTGGATGCCGAGTTTCTGGATAAATCCATTGACCAGCAAAAATTTCTGGTTGCAGACCTGTGTGCCCATCTTCTGGCCGGTGGTGTGCGGCTGGTCAACACCCGTGCCAAAGCGCAAATTGTTCTGGAAGTCCGCTGCGCCGCACTGGGAATTAATAACCAAAGCCTGTTGGTCGGCATTCCACCCGTTTACGCCACCAGTACGCCCACATCGGGCCTCGGCTATATTCCGGTGCTTATCCCGGAAATTGCCTTGTTCAAAAATATTCATCAAAAGGGATATGCCAGCGTCGCCTATGTTGCCTACTGGCGAAAAACCGGCGACATTGTGGCCAGCTCCGGGCCGTTTGTCGGCCGGACGTATCGCAGCGACTGGTGGATCTTCGGTTTTGGTCCGCAAACCTCCGGGAATATTCCGCCTGCCCAGCAGCCTTAATGGCGGTATGATTCAGCCAGGTTTCAACAGGCTCAAAGCCTAAAGGATTGTCATCCCAATGACTCAGACTGACCCCATTCATCAGCTTTCCGCACCGCCCCGGTGGCACCGCTTTCGCCGCGGAATTCTCCGCCTGTTTATTCTTCTGTTGATTATATCGCTGGCCCTGACTGTCGCGGCGATCAGCGGCCGCCGACTGCTGCATTCATCGTATGCGCATCATTGGGTTATCGCAGCCATCGAAACGCGGACCGGCCTGAGAATCTCGGCCGGGTCAATCCACATCAATTGGCTGGGCAAAACCACACTGCAAAATGTTTCCGCATCGCTGCCGCTGGGCCATCGGCCAATTCTGCGCCTCCGCAGGCTTTCACTGCGACACAACAATGTGCTTTGGTTTTCCGTGACGGGTCATCTTGGGCTGTCCGCCATCAGCCTGACTGCCCCGCGATTCACTATTCGCCGCGCCAGACAGGGCGGATGGACACCGGCACTGGCGTTCGCGGCGGTGCAGCAGGCCTGGGTGCAATGGAAACTGACGCATCCAAACGCCCGACCACTTTCCGCGATAAGCCTTCCAAGACTTAAGCTGGTCGACGGCCAGCTCATAGCCCCCGCCTTTGGCGGCAAAATTCTGAAAATCAGCCACCTGAGGCTCATGGCCCGCCCGCACGGATCACTGGCGTGGCATTTCCATTTGAGCACGCCGGTCCGCACCGGAAAGCCCAGTGTAAATATCCGCGGAACCCTGGTGCCGCAGCAGCAATGGATGCACACGCTGCGGGTCCGTGGCACCCGACTCCAACAATGGCTGCGATTGTTCTGGCCGCAATGGCGCGGGCCGGCCGGACTTCAGGCGAATCTGGTGGGACACGTCACCGGGTCAACGCTTACGGAACATGCATCGCATATTCACCTTTCAATGGGGGGGTTAACCGTAAGCGGCCGTACCAATATTGAATATTCCGGTCAGCGCTGGCAGGTCAATCCGCGCAGCCTGAATTTCCTGCTGGCGGAGTGGCCCCGCCCGATCCGCGTTTTTCGCGGTACCCTTTGGGCAGACAGCCGCGGCGTGCACGGATCGGGAATCCGAGCGCAGGCCGCCGGCGGAGATCTGCATCTTAGCGGTCTTTTTAATCCGGCCGCTGGTCATGCGGAAATTCAGGCCGCCTGGCGAAACGTCAGTCTGCTGGGGGGCGACGCACAAAGTGGAACCATTTCCGCATCACTGCTTTCACCCTGGCCGGGGCAACGCGTGATTACCGCTCGACTGACAAGCTCTGGCCAAAGCGCACACGGATACTGGAATTCGCAACTGGCCATCGGGGCGCAGGGGAGCTTGCATCACGGATTTTCCTGGCAGCTTACCACACCGAAATTTGAGTGGAATCATGGTTCAGTCGTTCATCTGGACGGCCTGACCGCCCGCGGAACTGCCAACCAAAGCCATATTGTCATCACGGCCTGCACGCTCCCGACCGATCCATACCTGAAACTCACTGGCCGCTATGCCTTTATTCCCGGTGTCTGGCATCTGCGGCTGGCGTGCCACGGCAATTCCATTCCGCTGGCCGACCTGCCCGCCGATTCAAAAGTAAATCTGCATGCCTATGGAAACGCTGGTGGAATGCAGATTCAGAATCTTCTGGTGGCCAACAAAACCTGGAGCCTGGCGGCCAGCGGAAATTGCATTTTTATCCGGCAATATCCGGCCCATCTCCTGCTAACCGTGACCGGACTTCCGGTGGTCAGCCATAGCAGCGGCCGGGCCGCGCCATGGGCCATCGGCGGTGTCATGAACGGGCATCTGCTGGCCCACGGAGACTTACTGCCGCTGAAACTTCAATTAAACGGCCGGCTCGCCGGCGCTCAATTGCGAATCAACAGCCATCCGTTGGCCATGCCGCCGGTGGTGGTGGACGGCGCAATTTCCAATTCCGCCATTCGTATTGCCACGCGGCAGGTCAAGCTTCTGGGCGGAAATGTAACCGTGGCCGGTCACGCGCGGCTGAACGGCCAATTGGCCTCCATGGCCATCAC
>JAJZOA010000182.1 GCA_021852225.1 Planctomycetota bacterium | reverse complement strand
CTGGTCAACGATATTCGTGGCCAAAAACCACCCGTTGAATTTGACACCCCCGCGATGCTGGTGACCCCGGCCAACATTCATACACCAGCAATAAAAAAACTTATTAACTTACCGCCCATCCAGTAACGCGGTCTGCCGCGGCCAACAGGAAGTCCCCGAAGGTGGCGGGATTTTTGGGTGATCCATGACCAGTACGACCATCGACTCGACTTCTGAATCCGCACCCCTTCTGCGCATGGTGGGGATTCGCAAGCGCTTTGGCGCCACCCAGGCGCTGGATGGCGTGAACCTTTATGTGAACGCTGGTGAAGTTCTGGCGCTGGTTGGCGAAAACGGTGCGGGCAAAAGCACACTTATGAAAACCCTGTCGGGAGCCCACCGACCGGATGAGGGGGAAATGTTCCTTCAGGGACGCCCCTATCAGCCACGAGACCCAATGGATGCCCGTCGGCAAGGCGTGGCGATGATCTATCAGGAACTATCTCTGGCCCCGCACCTGTCGGTCATGGAAAATATTGTACTGGGCATGGAACCCCGACGCGGCCCGCTTATGGCCTGGCGGACAATCCGTCAGATCGCGCGAAAGGCCATGGAACAGCTTGGAAGGCCAGACATTCCGGTCGACGCGCCGGTCGGGCGACTTTCAATTGCCGACCGGCAGCTTGTGGAAATTGGCCGGGCCACGGCCGTGGGTTGCAAAGTGGTGGTATTGGACGAGCCGACAAGTTCGCTGACCAGTCGCGATATTGAGGGACTTTTCACGCTGATATGCCGTCTGCGAGAGCAAGGTCATGGAATTATTTACATTTCACATTTTCTTGAAGAAGTGAAAGAAATTGCCAGTCGCTTCACTGTGCTGCGCGATGGAAAAAGCGTAGGAGGCGGCACGACGGCGGAGGTTTCCACCGATGACATTATTTCACTTATGGTCGGCCGCCAAGTGGAGGATCTGTACCCACGGTCCACCCATCAGCCCGGAGAGGTTATTCTGACTATCGACAATCTGGCGGGGAAAGTCAAACCGGCCAGTGCATCCTTAAGTCTGCACCGGGGAGAAGTTCTGGGAATCGCTGGCCTGGTGGGCGCGGGCCGCACGGAACTGGTTCGGGCACTTTTCGGGCTGGACCCGGTTCGCACTGGCGAAGTAAAACTCGGAATTCACACCGGGCATGCCTCGCCGGCACATCGCTGGAGCCAGGGCATGGGAATGGTCAGCGAAGACCGAAAAACCGAGGGCTTGGCGCTGGGGCTTAGTATTGCGGATAATCTGACACTTTCCAGACTGCGGCGCTTTGTTTCGCCTTCCGGCCTGGCTATGGAAAGCCGCCACTGGATTGATGTCATGGCCGTGCGGTGCAATGGGCCGACACAGATCATCGGCGACCTTTCCGGGGGAAATCAGCAGAAAGTGGCGATTGGCCGGCTGCTGCACCATGGCGTGGATGTCCTGTTGCTGGACGAGCCGACACGTGGTATTGATGTAGGCAGCAAGGCGCAGATATATAAATTGATCGACGAACTGGCGCTGGACGGAAAGGCAGTCCTTCTTGTAAGCAGTTATCTGCCCGAACTGATGGGCGTATGTGACCGCGTGGCCGTCATGTGCCGAGGCGTGTTAGGCCCCGCGCACCCCGTAAAGGAAATTACCGAGGAGCAAATTATGCTGGAAGCAACCGGAGCAGGGGCCACACCATGAGACAATCAGCCAAGACCACACCCATACAAAATACAGTCGCACTGGCAAGGCGACTTGGCATTTTGAATATCCTTGGCCCCATCATCGGCCTTGTGCTGGTGGCCGTACTGTTTTCAGCGCTTCGGCCGCATACCTTTCCTACCGCCGCCAACGCTTCGCAGATACTTCTGCAAAGTGTTGTCGTGGCGGTTGCGGCGCTGGGCACGACACCCATTATTATTGCCGCCGGTATTGATATTTCCATCGGTGCCACAATAGCGGTGGTGTCGGTGGCGGTGGCCCTGATGCTTAACGCCCACTGGCCACCGCTGCTGGCCGCGTTTGGCGGCGTTGGGGTTGGAGCAATGTGTGGTCTGTTCAACGGTGGTTGCGTGACCCTGCTGGGCCTGAATCCGTTTATTGTGACGCTGGGTACCTTCCTGGCGTTTCGCGGTGTTGCGGACGTACTGGGTGATGAAAGTGAAGTTTATACCCATTCCAACTGGCTTAACGGACTCATGAATCCGGCAAAGGCGTTTTTCCTGCCCTGGGGCGTCTGGATCATGCTGGTTCTTGCGGGACTGCTGATTCTGGTGCTTCGCTTTACCCGCTTCGGAAGGCACATTTTTGCGATTGGCTCCAACGAACAGACCGCGCGGCTCTGCGGAATTGCCGTTAATCGCGTTAAAATATGGTTATATATACTAGGCGGAGCGTTTTCCGGCATCGCTGGCGTGCTGATGTTTTCTAATGAAAACGGCACCGGCGATCCGACCACATCCAAAAATACGCCGCTGACCGCCATTGCCGCCGCGGTCATTGGCGGCGCCAGTCTGACGGGTGGCCAGGGTTCAGTTATTGGAACGGTCATTGGGGCTATGTTTATCATGGCCATTCGCAATGGATGCGTGCAGATTAACCTGCCCCACGGTTATCAAAATATCGTCACCGGTCTTATTATTATCGTGGCAGTACTCATGGACCGCCTGCGTAACCGCGGAAAATCCTAAACATAATTTCTTACGATACAGTCTGGGCAGCGAACATCCGCTCTCGCCGCCTGTTTAAAAGCCAAGCCGCCGCGAACCCGACGGCAAAGAGCACCACAGCCAATAACCCAAGACCTTCCCAATCGCCAGCACCATTGACCGATCGCACCAGTCGCCACAACCAGCCATGCAGTTTCCATTGCGACCGCGCCACATCAAGCGATTCAATGAGCGCGACGCTTAATGCCAGAATAATGGACAGCCCGGTCATGGTCAGGTTATAGATGGCTTTACGCATTGGGTGAATCAACGCCCAGCCATATGCCTGACACATCAATATGCCGTCGGCTGTATCCACCAGAGTCATACCGGCAGTAAACAGTGCGGGAAAAAGCATAATGGACCAGATAGGCAAATGATTGACCGCAGCCGCGGCCGCGATTCCCAGCAGGCCGATTTCTGTTGCAGTATCAAAGCCCAGGCCAAATAACACCCCGACCGGATACATTTGCCAACCGGCCCTGACACAACGAAGCAGCGGGCGCAACAGGCGCGTAAGCGGCCCGACCGTGCCAACAGCCGCATTGCCGCCATTTGCGTGGCCGGGGTTTCGCATCAGGTCAATTGTCTGCCTGAGCACAAGCAGATTGGCCATCGCGATGCCAAAAAGAAAAATCGCCGAAACCGCTGTGCCAATCACTGCACCAGTGGATTCCAGGGCGGGAAAACTGCGTTGTGCGTGCGTGAATCCCGCCGCAACCATTATCGAAAGCAGAACCACGATTGTTGAATGCCCCAGCGAGAAAAAAAGACCTGCCGTGAGGGCTGGCTTTTTTTCTGCCACAAGTCTGCGTGTGACATTATCAATTGCCGCAATATGATCCGCATCCAGAGCGTGACGCAGTCCGAACAAATACGCCATAAAAGCCGTGGTCAGCAGAATATTCCGTTCGCGAAAAGTGAACAGTGCGGCAATCCAGATCAGCACGTTGCCCGTTATAATTGTGCCTGTCAGAATTACGGCGCGCCGCTGCTGTCGAACGAAGTTCATCGGACCCGATTTTATGGCGGATGCGGATATATGTGGGATCGTCATGACTCTTATAACTCCGTGCACCCAGTAACGCAGCGCTGGCAATGTATACCGCCCTGCCTTGATTTTTAGCCCGCGCGCTATAGCTGGCACTCAGGTCGCCCGGTAATCTGCCAGGAGTCCGGCCGCCTTGCCGCTGAATGGATAATAGCCGCTGACCTTCGTGCGATAAAGAGGCATTTCCCGCAAGATGTAATAGGAGAATTTCCCACAATGAAATAATTTAATCCGTGAGGAAATTTACGGCCGATGCGCGGTGGCAAGCCGTTTGCGAACCAGACCGACAAAGAGATCAGCCTGCCGATCGATGGTGAAATGGGACAGGGCATGCGCGCGGGCGGCCTGCCGCATTTGGTTCCATCGCGGGCGGTCGGCAATCGCTCTTTTTAATCCAGCCTGCATAGATTCAGATGTCACTTCCGGAATATGCCAGCCGGTTTTTCCGTCAATAACGGTCTCCTTTGGACCGCCGGCGGCATGAACCAGAATGGGGCGTTCCATCATCATGGCTTCTACCACTGAAAGGCCGAAAGATTCCGCACCGAGCAATGCATTAATTGGTATATCTATGATTCCATAAAGAGTTTCCGGCCGTTCAACTTCGCCTACCAGATGCAGCCGCTGCGTAAAATGATTTGCCGCGGCAATCTTTTTTATTTCCATCAGATAAGCGTCATCAGCGCCAGATAGTGTTCCGCCCGCCAGAATAAGATGCACGTTTGAATATTCCTTCCCAAGTGCGCCGACTGCCTGAATGACCTGAAGCTGCCCTTTGGCGGGGCGGAGTCGTGCAACCATGCCCAGCACAATCGCATCTTCGGCGATACCAAACTCTTGTCGCGACCGGAATTTTACGACTTTTGGATTAAAGCGCTCGGGATCTACTCCGAGGTACATGACGATTGGCTTTACCGGTTTATCGCCAAGTCTAGAGGCGGTAAATTGGCTGTTGGCCAGCGGAGTGATGCCATATTTAGCCAATTGTCGCTGCCGGATGCGCCGATTGATGGCAAATGGATATTTCCCCAGAACGACGGGCATTTCCCATGTGCATGGGATAGCGGCCTGAACTGCGGCCCGGCCAGCCACATCAATCAGATTCGGCCAGATAAAATGCAGCCAGTCCGCCTGACATTCCTGAACAGCAGCGGCAACGGTTGGTGCGGCCTTTCGGCTAAAGGCGGACAATTTCATTGTCAACCGGATTTTTTTGAGAATATTCCCGGTCAGCGATGGTGGCAGCGGCAATCCCAAAGTTTTGACAATTAGCCCCGATTGACGGCATTTTCCGGCAAACGGCCCATCGCTTAATGCAAGCATGACGGGCATGACACCACGCTGCCGCACCGCAGCAGCCAGACCTTGCACAGCCTGGGCCACACCCCATTGCTCATCACCACGAATCAGCCACGCGATTCGCGGACAATTCAAACCCGACATCAGAGAGACTCCAGAAAATGATCGTAGGCGACATGCTAGCGTCAATGAAGCCGGTTCGCAAATCTTTGGGGTAATAGTGCCAAAATATAAGTCGCCTGTGGTGTAGCCGCCGCATAACCGAGGGCAATGCCGCCGCCACGAGGTGTTTGGCCAGGGGACGGCTGGCAAGTTGCCCGAGTAGTTGCGATGGCGACTGCCAGATTCATCGGGATTGGCAATCTGATTAAAGAAATTTTGGATGCCCAGCCGATAATATTTGCGAGGGTTTGTTCCCAGTCGGACTTTGGCCGATCAGTTTGTTGGAGAATCGAACCGTTGAATAAATCCAAGGCGACACTTTTCTGTGCGGGGCACCGTGCAGTGGCATTTGTCTGTGCTTTTGAAAAAAAGGCAGATGCGCATATCGATAATTCATTGCCCTGGTTAGGTATACGCACCCAAAAAGCCGGGGCTGAATGATGACCGCAGGCCATTCTCCGGTAAGAGCGTCCACCGACGGTTTACAAACCGTCAAACCAGCCCGGCTGGGGATCGCGCCTTCGGCTCTTCTGGCCTCCATTACTTCCCGCTTTCGCATAGGGCCTAAATCACTGCCCAGTTTATCTCATAACCGAACACTGACTTCAGACATTTCCATGCAGGTGAACCCTGTTTCCAGTTGTATGGATATGCATCCGCCAATTCAAGGCCAGATAATGGTAGAAATAGGCTGCGTCGATTTTGCGGCATGCCTAAGCACCGCTGAACTTCTTGGGCCGCAGGGAAAGCTGGTCGCTATCGATTCAAGTCCGGCAACCGTTGCGGCGGCGCGCAAGCAGGCGGCCAGCACCGGCACGGCCAATGTTGAATTTCATCTTTGTCGGATCGATTCGATTCCGCTGTCATCAAGCACCTGCGACTGGGTTATCAGTCGGGCACCGGTTTGTATGGCGGGCAGTCGAATGGCGGTACTTCGGGAAATTTCCCGCGTGCTTAAGCCGGGTGGGAACATGATTCTTCACGATGTGGCAATCAAGCGACTTCTGCCGCCGGAACTTGCCGAAACGCTGACCGCCCATAGTTATGGCCTGTCCGGCGCAATTGAGCCGAACAGCTACGAAAAATTGCTGCTTAAAGCCGGACTAAGTGGAATTCAAATGGAACTTTACGACCTGGGCCACCATATTCATCAGATTTTTGAACCGGCGAATGGCCGAAAGCCCCCGCAAAACAATCCGGTAAGTCGAACCACGGGTGTCGTTGGCCCTACCCTGCGGTGGGCCGGCGGCGCGAATGCTGCCGCAACGGCAACGCATGT
This sequence comes from Planctomycetota bacterium, assembly GCA_021852225.1. Next base: position 4,889 of record JAJZOA010000182.1, on the reverse strand, counting down.
CTCGCTGCGGCAGCGAGGCATACCCCCCCCATTGGCATCATGGCATTCCGACGGTCAGACTGGACATAAATTAGCGGATTATCTGACGGCTATCCGCATCCGCGCCCAGCGAATTGAATCGGCTTCGGACCGGCCGGCGCACTTTTGATCACCTTTTAAAGTCTTCGGTAATCATATACATGGAATCGACTTGCGAATGGTCTGGTGCGACCTCAAAAAGCATTTGCGCCAGGAAACCCCGCACCTGATCGTTTACATTATTTTTGCACATGGTTCTGAGTCTCCCCAGGCCACATTGGCCACATTGTCTTTTGCGGACGGCACAATTGGTTTATACTGTTTTGAGCCGATAAGTATCTATTGAAATCTGCGTATTTGGATCGGAATATCAATATGCCGAATGCCCGAGTAACATTCGATTCCGGCGACCGACCGACCGGTCAATCAATCGTTTATTCCGCCAATGGCGGCTACAGCCTGTTTGGCCGATATGGCACCATTGGCGGAACTGCGATTCTCATTCTGCTGGCGTTGCGTCTGGTGTACTTTTTTCACCTGCAGAAATACATTTACCAGGCCACCGGCCAGCACTATTCTGATCTGGCGTGGTCCGACCAGCGAACGCAAAAACGGTATCTGGCTGAAATGCGAGATCAGATTGCAAGGCAGCATTGGTGGGAAGCCTACGAACGCAGCAGGGCCATTGACCGAAGCATCCACGCATATTCAAATCATCCGCGGCTTCGGGCGGAATTTTTGTTACCGATTGACCAGCTGGGGCAGGAAGCTAAACAGGATTTTGACAATGGCGGCGCCACTGCCATTCGCAACGCCATCGAACAATACGCCGATTTGCGATTCAGCCATCCGATAGCCGCATACAATGCGGTTAAAGCAGTGCAGCAGCAGGCGGAAACGCTGGCGAAGGCAGATCCGGCGGCACAGTATCTCCTTGAGAAGCTGAACGAAATTTTGACCAGCGCCACCATGAACCGGAATATAGCGCTGGCCGCCCGCCAGCGCGTCGCCCAAATGAAGATTTGGCAATTACCCAGTCGGCCGCAACCGTCGGCAATGGTTGCCAGCAGCCCAGTTGCATTTCAGCCAACTTATCGTGCGCCTGCAATCATTCAGCCGGCGCAAAGCGATATTTTTCACCCGGCACCACTTACGACCGCTGCGCCCGTAACGAATTCCCCCCCACCACAGCCGCATAGCCCGCCGCCACCACCTGCGCTTTCATCCGCGGATCAGAGTCTTCTGGCGCTGCGGAGCAATCCGGTTTATCTGGGTGCTAATCGCCGGGCTACGGAAATTGTCAATATATTAAGCCGACAGATCGACAACGCCCGCACACCATGGCGCGGCGTTTCAGACCGTACCCATGCGGCGGCGGAACTGCTGGGTATTTATGTAAACCTCCGCAGTCTGGTCGCCAATACGCCGCTGAATTTGAAAATTGATAATCAATTGCGGCAGCTAAAAGGCCACCTTTCGGTGCAGGACAATCCGATGGAAGCCAGCATCCTGGGGGTTCGAAGCCAGCGCAATATACTGGCGATCTGGGCGAAGCAACGTGCGGAAAGCAGTCCTCAATTCGCGGCCCGTTACCGGGCATTGGGTGCCGCGGGCAAATTAAAACCGCTGGCCCCCGCGCCAATTCCGCAAATTCAGACTGATTATGCAACCGCCAACCGACGAGTGCTGGCACTATTCAAACTGGATTTTGGAAGCCGACAGGCCGGCGGAGCGACCGCCGTTGCAGCGCCCATTCTGTTGAGGCCGCATGCGGCGGCAATCACGGCCGCACAACGCAATGCGATGGTTGCGCAGCGCAAAATGTTGGTGGTTCTGCTTGCGGCACTGGCACATAATGACAATCCTATAGCGCAAACCATCGCCAGTAAGCTTAACGGCGCATTAACCACAGAAACATCAGCGATTGTCGTGCAGGAAGATTATTTGCAGGGCATGGTGTGGTGTTTGCAATATCTGATACGGGATTTATAAATGATGGATTTTTCTATCCGAAAGACACTCTCCGGCCGCAGACATGCAGAGCAATTTCAACTCCACAGCACGATCGGCAATGGCACGCAGGCCATTGCCGTTGCCGGAAATTCGATCAGCCAATATTGACAAGGGCGTGGCTGTGTCATTGCACAGCCACGCCCGCAGTTTGGTCATGCTGTTTTGCGTTTTTTAAGGAATAACAGCCCGATCACGCCAATACCCAGCAAACCAACGGATGCAGGTTCAGGTGCCGGGACGGTGTACAAGTCCGTGGCCGGTTATAACCCGCCAGGTGACGCGCTGGCACCCAGTAGATCAGATCGGGAAATAGAATTATCTTTCATGGACGCGTGCCATTCGATGAAGCATCGCCATTTCAACTTGCATGGGCAAATTAAAAAAGACCGCCAAATAAGGATAGCCATCCATTCAGTGCTTCGTGATACCAAAGAATACGTAAATAGCTGAATAAAAGGCCAGCTTCTTCGGGGTTACTTTTTACGCTTTCATCCCCGTGCCGCGCCCGATCGCCATGATTTTCGCGGCAATTGCCGCCGGCATGGCCAAAGACCTTCAAGTGAACTGTTCCTCATTTGCTTCGCATGGTCACAACCGTTGCCGAATAAGGGGCCAGCCTCAAATCAACGTTCTGCCCGCTGACGCCCGCAGTCAGGCGATGCGCCGCAATTCGGTTTGGATGGCGCATAGTGTTCTCCGCCAACAGTGATCCAGACGTCACAGTCCTGGCCGATGCCGCGGCCAAACGAAACCCCGGCCCCATTGCCAGTTTCAATTCAATGGGCTGACCCGTCGGATTGACCGCCTTGTAATATGCGGTTTTATGGTCCGCGCTAAGCGTGGCATCCGCTTCCAGCGGCCCGGCGGGCGTGGTCGCAATGCGATACTTGGCGTAATTGTCGCGCCATAGCTTTTCGACGACATAATTTGGCGCTGGAAACCAAGAACAACGGCTGAAATTGATCAGCGAGTTATTCCAGTCGGAGGCTCTCACCCAGCGCAAAAACAGGGCGGGTGTTGAAAGCCGCACAATCGCACCCTGGCGTTCAAACCCGATCAGAATTCCCCCGGCGAAAAGCCCCGTCCGCCAGTCAATGGATTGGGCGTTCCATTCAGAAACAAATATCTTGCAATGCGGGTTTGCGGAAGCTTTTATAAGCTGCCCGGTTTTCCGGGTAAAAGCAAGATACTGTTTTGCATCCGTCAAAAACCCCTGAGGCGGCACATATTGATGCAGGCTCAGATAATCAAACGATTCTGACCCGTATTTGAGAAGCTGTTGGTTCCATGTCTGATCCAGCCCGCCACTGCCGCAGGCGACAATGCGAATGGACGGATCAACCCCTTTCATGGCGGCAACGAACTGGCGCAGGATTCCGGCATACTTCTTTGCCTTAAGGCCGTCCTGGCTATACCACACCTCGTTTCCAATTTCCCAGTATTTCACATTGTATGGTTTGGGATGGCCGTATTTAGCGCGCAATGCTCCCCATTTGTTGCTTGCAGGCTCATTGCAATATTCCAGCCAATGGCACGCTTCGCGAACATACTGTTCACGCAAGCTCGCGTTGGCATCAGACGGCCCAATGTTAATGCATATTTCCGGCTTTGCGCCGGTTAACCGGCACATACGAATATATTCGTCCGTGCCCAGCGAATTGGGGTCCATATCATCCCACATTTCACCTTCCGAAATGCGATCCGCCTGCGGGCCGATACCATCCATCCAGTGATAACCATTAGAATACCCCCCGCCGGGCCAGCGGATCATTCCCGGTTTAAGAGCCTCAACCGCCTTGAGCGTGTCGGGTCGAAAGCCGCCCAGCTTGCGGGCCGCGGCAGACATCATGGAGACCTGATCCAGGTATACGTTCCCTTTGCCCGTAAACCCAATTTGAAGCGTTGCATGATGCACCGGTGTTGTGGTGCGAAATGAAAATCCAATGCGTTTCCATGCAGCCGAAGTTACGTGGACGTCCTTCTGGCCTAATACCGTTGGCCCGTCAACCAGGCGGATCGCCATTGCGTGGGGGGATGCATCACGCACCCAAAGCGATCCGTTGTAAATATCCGCCGAAGGCAGACAGATATCCGGCTGTTGTACCCCGGTTTCACCGTTTGTGGGAGATATTTCCACGCAAACATGGCTGTTACGCGGATCTGCCCGGGAGCGCCGAGCTGTCCCCGGCCCATAGCTGGTCCAGAATCGGGTGGCAAAGCGCCACTTTTTTTCCCCGGCGGGCAGGCCGGAATACAGAACCCGGCCATCCGTCAGCGACTTGACCAGCAGGTGCTTATACGCAGCCCGGGTATGCCACGTGCCCAAACCAATCGCGCCGCTGAACAGGCCATGTTTTACGGTCTGGTCAAATAGGTGTTTTCCATTGACCCAGGCTTGAATATGGGGACCGTCGCATTTCAAGCGTATGTTATACCATTTTCCCCGCCGAATACGCATGGTTGGCTTGGACGCAACCACCGCCAACCCAAGCCTGCCGCCGGCGCGTTGCAACGCATCTTGTGTATCGCCCCAGCCGCCCAGATTCAGATCAAACCAGTGGCCGGCATCATGGCTGTAGAAATATATCATGAAACCTTCGGAGCCGCCCAGCTTTTCCGCATCCAGTGATACTTGATAATGGTTCCAAGTGGATAAGCCAACCGCTTTCCGCACATTCGCCGCAAGACTCATCTGGCGAATGTCGTTTCCCGTGCGCACCCATTGCCCGCCACCCGGCAAGTGCTTTGGTTCTTCAAAACTTCGGTTCCAGATCATTTCTCCCCAAAGGCCATTGTCCGCCGAATGATAAATATGCTCAAGAAATTGGCTGTAAATGCCCTTATCTATGGTGGTTGCC